>CAZSDC010000022.1:0-28585 GCA_964605515.1 uncultured Chthoniobacter sp. | reverse complement strand
CGCCCGAGTAGGCGAAGACCAGGCCGATCAGCACGGTGGGCAGGCCGAATTGCTGAAATCCCAGGATGGCGGTTACTCCCCATATGCACGCCGCCAGAACCCCCAGCCCGATGAAGCCGCGAGGGGCCCGGTAGGGTCGGCGCATGTCCGGCTGATCGCTCCGCAGCAACCAGACTGCCACGCTGGGCAGGCCGATGCTGATAAGATACGTGAAATTGGCCGAGGCCACGAGCCAGATCGGATCGCCGATCAGCAAAAACCAGATCGCGAAAGCCGCGGTCAAGCAGGTCGCCACCCAGGGGGTGTCCGTGCGCGAGCGCTTGGCCAGAAACTCGGGGAGCAGGCCGTCCTCGGCCAGTTGCGAAAGCGTTCGCGAGGCTCCTGCCAGCGGCTGCAGCGTGCCGTGAAACATGTTGAACATCATGAACCAGATTGCCGCCGCCTTCGCCGCGCTGCCCAGCACCGGAGCAAACGTCGGCCCCAGCACGAGCATCAGATCCTTACCGAGTTCCTCCGGTCCGAGAACTCCCAGCCAGACCACCGGCAGTATGATGAAATACACCGCCGCCATCAACGAGCTCGCCAGCATCGCGCGCGGCACATTTTTCTCCGGGTCGATCGTCTCGCCGACGTGGCAGGTCGCAGCCTCGAACGCGGGTGCCGCGAAGCCGATCAAATAAAGTCCTGCCATCGCGCTCGTCAGGGCACCAAACCATCCGGGAAACGGCTGCGTGAGATGAAATGAGGCGGCCTGTTGCCAGTTCACTTTTCCGGCGAACACGGGCGCGAGCGAGGAAATGAATGCTAGCGCCGCCGACATCGCCGCAATCGGAATTGCCAGCCGGGCCGCCCACTGGACACCCATCAGATTGACTCCGGTGAACAGCAGAACGATGCCGCAGGCCATCACCGGAACCGGGATCCCGGGCAGATACCACTCGTGAATCGCTGCCGAGGAAAGCAAGGCGGTCAGCCCGCATGTCGGCACCCAACCCCACCAGTAGCAGACTCCTGTGAGATTTGCGAGGACCGGGCTGTAAGGTTTGAAAGCTTGGGAGCAGGTGGCCGCGATGCCGCCAACGCGATTAGGATACATCAGCACGAGTTCCAGCCAGCCGGGAGCCGCCGCCCAGCTCAACAGCAGCCCGACAATCAAAAGCGGCACGGCGGCGCTCCCCTGACCGGAGATGACGTCCTGGCCGACAAAAAGCGCGGTGATCAGGAACAGGCTCTGGTTGCTGCCCCCCATCGCGAGGGAGGTCGTCCCGATCCAGCCGATCCTGTGCGGGTGTGGGCGCTTTATCTCGGGAGGCAGATCCGTTTCGGTAAGAACTGGATTTGGTTGCACGGTTGATGGATCTGTTAATCGATCGGTTAGAAAATGGCGATAAAATTTCCGATGGCTGCGATTGAATCCCGTGCTGGTTTGGTCTCGAATGGAAAATCATGACGAAACCCACCTCAGGACATCCCTCCGCTCTAGGCCCGACCTCAGCGGGAATCCAGCCCCGTTCTCCAGGGCGTTCCACCGGGCTCAGCAAGCGGGTCGTCGCGGCGAGCGCCAAGCCTCCGACTCCGGAATTCTCATTTCGATTGAAGCCTCACGAGGTCTCCCGGCATCTGAGCCGGTTTGTTATCGGGCAACCGGAGGCAAAAAAGGTGCTCAGCGTGGCGCTGTGCGATCATTTCCAACATGTTCGCCTGACGCTCGCGGGCAAGCCGGCCCCGTTCTACCAAAAGCAAAACGTCCTGATCCTCGGGCCGACCGGCGTCGGAAAGACACACCTGATCCGTTCGGCGGCTGATTTGATCGGCGTGCCGTTTGTGAAGGCCGACGCCACGAAATTCAGTGAGACCGGCTATGTTGGCGGAGACGTGGACGACCTCGTGCGCGATCTGGTGCGGCGGGCGGGCGGAGATGTGAAGCGAGCCTCGCACGGCATCATCTACGTGGATGAGATCGACAAGCTTGCCACCCGGTCCGAGGGGGGAGGCCGCGACGTCTCCGGCCGCGGAGTCCAGACGAACCTTCTGAAGCTGATGGAGGACGGCGATATCCCGCTCATCTCGCCCAACGATGTGAACGCCCAGATGCAGGCTGCCATCTCCGCGGCGCGCGGGCATTCTCAGGGCGGGCCGGACACTATTTCCACCAGCAACATCCTCTTCATCGCAAGCGGGGCCTTTTCCGGCATCGAGAACCTCATCCGCTCCCGCCTGAACCGGCTCCCGGCGGGTGGCCCTCTCTCCTCCGTCTCAACCGCTGATCTGATCGCCTTCGGACTCGAGCCGGAATTTGTCGGACGCCTTCCCGTGCGCGTAGCATGCCACGGGCTCGATGAAGACGACCTCTTCGATGTCCTGCAAAAAAGCGAGAGCAGCCTCCTCCACCAATACGTGCGCGCCTTTGCGGCTTACGGCATCACGTTGCGCTTTCAAAACGAGGCCCTGCGCGCGCTGGCGGCGCTCGCAAAAAACGAACAGACCGGCGCCCGCGGACTGATGACCGTCATGGAGCGGGTCTTCCGCGACCTCAAATTCCGCCTCCCCTCGACGCGGGTCCGCCAGCTCACCGTGACAGCGGCCCTTGTGGCGGATCCGGCCGGCGGGTTGAGAAAGCTCTTGTCAGGAAAATAGGTGGTGCGACAAGGCCGAAACTCCGAAATCCGGGTTGACAGGACCAAAAGAGTAGGACATAACTTGTCCCATGCGTAGAAAGCCCGCCCCTTCATCCGTCCGTCTGCCGCGCGGCGACGAGCGGCGACGGGTTCCCTCCACCCGCGCGACGCGTCCGCCGTATGCCCGGATGATCAAGATCCATGAGCTGCTCGCCGCGGGAAAATTTCCGAATTGCACAACCCTTGCCGACGTCTTTGAGGTGTCATACAAGACTGTGCAGCGGGACATTGATTTCATGCGCGACCAGATGCTGCTGCCGATCGACTACGATTCGGGCTCGCACGGGTTCCACTACACCAAGCCGGTGAGCTCGTTTCCGGCGGTTAATATCACGCAGGGCGAGGTGGTGGCTTTGCTCGTCGCGCAGAAGGCGCTTGAGCAGTATCGGGGGACGGCGTTTGAAAAGCCGTTGCGGGCAGCGTTCGGCAAGATGACGAGCGCGCTGCAGGACGAGATCTCGCTCTCGCTCGACGACCTCGGCAGCGCGTTTTCGTTCCGTCCGATGGGAGCAGCCGGGCAGGAACTCGCGGTCTTCAACATCCTCGCGGATTGCGTGGTCGGGAAGCGGACGGTGGAATTCGACTACCACGCCCTGAAAAAGAACAAGTCTGAGAAGCGGAGGGTCGAGCCTTACCACCTGGGCTGCATCAACAACCAGTGGTATCTCATCGGCAACGACCTCCAGCGCGGGAAGATCCGGACATTTGCGCTCACCCGCCTCAGCCGGCCGAAAGCACTCAAGCAGACGTTCCGCAGGCCGGCGGATTTTTCGCTCTCGAAGATGATGAAGGACAGCTTCATGACGTTCGAGGCCGGAAAGACAACGACCGTGCGTCTCAGGCTGGACGATTTTGCGGCCCGCCTGATGTCGGAGCGGGTCTGGCACAAATCCCAAAAGCTGAAGCCTCTGCCTGGCGGTGGTGCGGAGATGACACTGGAAGTCGGGATTGCACCGGACCTCGAAAATTGGGTTCTCGGCTGGGGGAGCCACGCCGTGGTCCTTGCCCCCCCGGAACTCCGCGAGCAGATCGCATCCACCGCCCGGGCCATGGCTTTGCAATACCAGAAGGAAAGTTGAGCGCCGTGCGAAACATCAAACGGGAACTTCCGAACCGCTCGGCTTACGCGGTGGCCAACGAGCTCAAGCGTAGCAACGGGCTTCCCGTGAGCGAAATGGCCGTCCGTCTCGGGATGAGCTACATGGGGGTGAAGGCCCAGTGCCTTGCCTTGGAAAAAAGCAGGCACATCACCTCGCGGAGCCAGCACCAAGACAGCGGGCGGCCACAGTTGATCTACAGCCTCACGGCCAAGGGCCAGCAGCTGTTCCAAAATGCGGACCATGCAGTGGCCATTTCCATCCTCCACGAGGCGCGGACGCTTTTCGGGCCGACGGCTGCCGAGAAGCTGCTTTTTCTCCATTTTCAAAAGGAGACGGCTGCGCACCTGAAAAGCCTTCCCGCCTCGGCCTCGGCCGATGACCGGCTTGCCGCGTTGGCGGCCCGTCGGGATGCCGGGGGACACATGGCCAGGGTTGAAGACGGCTGCCTTGTGGAATCGCACGTCCCGCTCGCAGCGATTTTCGAAGCATTTCCCGCAGCCATCGCCATGGAGGAGGCCATGGTCTCGAAAGTCCTCGGTGTCGCCGTGACCCGGATTGCCGAAACCTCCGGGGACCAATACCAAATCCGGTTTGAAGCATTTCGTTGCGGGACGGGTGCCGCCTGAAGTAGAGTCTCACCTGATGAAAACGATTTTTGTGACGGGCGGAGCCGGATACATCGGCAGCATCTGCGTCGAGCAGCTTCTGAACGAAGGATTCGAGGTCGCGGTCTTTGACAACCTCAGCGAAGGGCACAAGAAGGCGCTTGACCCGCGCGCCCGCTTCTTCCAGGGCGACCTTGCCGACCGGACGGTCATCGCCCGCGCGCTCGACGAGGCGAAGCCGGACGCCGTCATGCACTTCGCGGCGAACGCGCTCGTGGGGGAATCCATGCAGAACCCGTCGAAATATTTCCGCAACAACGTCTGCTCTGGGATCAATCTCCTTGATGCCGCCGTCGAGGCCGGAGTGAAAAAATTCGTCTTCTCCTCGACGTGCGCGACCTTCGGGATCCCGGATCGCATGCCGCTCGACGAGTCGCTCCCTCAAAAGCCGATCAACCCCTACGGCGAATCGAAACTGATGTTCGAGCAGGTGCTCCGGTGGTATGAGGAAATCCACCACCTCTCCTATGTCGCGCTCCGGTATTTCAATGCGGCCGGAGCTTCGGAGCGCTTCGGCGAAGACCACCGGATCGAGACCCACCTCATCCCGAATGTCCTCAAAGTCGCCCTCGGACAGAAGGAATCGGTCGAGATCTTCGGCACCGACTATCCCACCCCGGACGGCACGTGCATCCGCGACTACATCCACATCCTCGACCTCGCCCAGGCCCATATTCTCGCGCTCCATTCGGAAAAAAGCGCCAAATACAACCTCGGCACCGGAGGCGGAACCTCCGTGAGGGAAGTCATCGAAACCTGCCGGAAGGTCACCGGACGGGAGATCACGGCGGTGGAAAAACCCCGCCGTGCGGGCGACCCCCCCCGCCTCATCGCCGCCTCGGATAAAATCCAGTCCGAGCTCGGCTGGAAACCGAAGTTCGAAAACATCCTGCCCATCGTGGAAAGCGCGTGGGCCTGGCACCTCAAATATCCGGACGGCTACGGGGATTGATTTTTGTCCTTGAACCACCAGCCCGGACCACTAGGTTGGCGATCTCGATGAGGAAAGCTGCCGTCATTTGTTTTGTTTTCGCCGTTTCCCTGGCTGCCCTGCGCGCCCAACTCGCCGGCATGCCCAATTTTGGAAGTTTCGGGGACGTTCCTGTTGAGATCACAGCGGACGGGAACACGCGCTTCGAAGAGGGGGTTGCCATCGCCGAGGACAACGTTCAGATCCATTACAAGGAATACAGCATTTACTGCGACTATGCGGAGTATAACCCGGAGACGCGCGACGTCCTGCTCGTGGGAAACATCCGCGTTTACACCCCGAAGGAGGTGCTGACCTCCCAGCGGTCGCTTTTCAACCTCGAGAGCAAGCAGATGCGCTCGCTCGAGATGAGTGGTTCCCATCCCCCACTCCTCTTCCATGCCTTCAATTTCCGGGCGATGTCGAAGACCGAATTCCGGGTGAGGGATGGAGTGATGACCACCGATGACAATTCCCAGCCCAACTTTCACGTGAAGTCCCGTTCGATGCGCATCTACACCGACAGCCGGGCCGTGTTTTCGAACTCCACAGTCTATATCGGCGAGACCCCCGTCTTCTGGTTCCCCTACCTCTTCGCAAATATCAACAACACCGGCTTTGCGTTCCTGCCGGGTTACGACAGCCGCTGGGGCCCCTACCTCCTGACCGCCTACACCTTCCCGCTCGTGACCGGTGTGGACGCCACGGTCCGGTCGGATTGGAGATCGAAATTCGGTCCGGCGCTGGGGTTTGACGCAGTGATGAAATACGGGAAAAACGATCGCAGCTACGGGCTCTTCCGTTCCTATTATGTTTTTGAGACCAAGGATGTCACCACGGTCAGCGCACCTGGCGAGCCCGCCGAAACAAAGACGACGAGCCGCTACCGGGTCTCGTTCCAGCAACGGTTGTTCCTCACCGACGACATCTACGCCACCGCAGACATCAACCTGCTCAGCGATTCGGATTTCCTCCAGGATTTCTATCCCGCCGAATTTCAGGTCAACCCCCAGCCTGACAACGTTCTCGCGCTCACAAAATGGAATGAGTTTTATACGCTCAATCTCATCGCCCGCTGGCAGATGAACGACTTTCAGGACGTGACCGAACGCCTCCCCGAGCTTGTCGCGGATTTCAAGCAGCTGAATTTTTTCGGGCTTCCCGTGAACTATGACGGCGAAACAGGCATTGCCAGCCTCCGCAGGACGTTCTCGAATTCTCCGAACTCCGGCGAGACAGAATATCCCGACTATGGCGCCGCCCGCTTCGACACCTTCCACCAATGGTCGCTCCCGAAAACGTATTTCGGGTGGCTTTCCGTGATTCCGAAAGTGGGCATCCGCGGGACCTACTACAGCGAAAGCGGATCGTTCCTCGGCCCGACCACGGCCATCGATCCGGTGACCGGTGCGATCACTCCCATTAGTTCCAACGCCACGTCGAACACCTCCTCGTTCAACGACCCGACTCCGATTCTTAAACAGAAGGGCGCGGTCTTCCGCGCGGTTGCAAACGCCGGCATCGAGGTCTCCGCCAAGCTCTCCAGAGCCTACGAGAAGGTGCAGAGCCGCTGGCTGGGCCTGGATGGACTGCGTCATGTTTTTCAGCCATACCTTAATTATTCCGGGGTTTATAACTTCGGTCCCAGCCCGAGCGACATCTACCAGTTCGACCGGGTCGTCACATCCACTCAGCTCCTCCCGCTCAACTTCCCGCAATTCACCGCAGTGGATTCGATTGACACGTGGAGCATCGCCCGGGTCGGAGTCCGCCAGCGGCTCCAAACCCGTCGCAACGACACGACTTTCCAGTGGTTTACCTTGGACACATTCATGGATATCAACATGAACAACCCGTATTCCACCGGACCGGTCTCCAATCTTTTCAATGTCATTGGGTTTCAGCCGGTGCCTTGGGCGTCGCTCGCGATCGCCTCGCAGCTTCCGGTGACAAACCTGGGGTTTACCGAAGTTGACACCGGACTCAATTTCATGCCCACGCGGGATTGGTCGTTAGGTATCGGCCACCGCTACATCGAGGGGAACCCGTTCTTCTCGAACGACAGCCAGCTCAACTTCACCACGTATTGGAAGATGAACGACCACTGGGCATTCAGCCTCTACGAGCAGTATGAGTTCTTTTCCAAAGTGCTGCAGTATCAGCGGTATATGGTCCATCGGGACCTCTCGAGCTGGATTGCCTCTTTCGGAGCCGAGGTGCGCGACAACCAGGGTGGAGACCGCCAGTTGGGAGTCTTGCTGGTCATGACGCTCAAAGATGCGCCCAGCATCACCTTGCCGCTCGCCTTCAGCCAATCCACAAGCCCTCTCGCGCCTTCGGGCCAGTAGGCCCCTATTCGATCACCCCAATCTTTTTATGAAAATCTGTATCATTGGTTCCGGCTATGTCGGACTTGTCTCTGGTGCCTGCTTTGCGGAAGTCGGTCACCATGTCATCTGTGTGGACAACGACCCGCGCAAGATCGACGCACTGCTTGCCGGCAAAGTTCCCATCTACGAGCCGGGCCTCGAAGAGTTGATCCACCAGAACGTTGCCGCGAAGCGGCTGCGGTTCACGACGAGCACCGAGGAGGGCGTGGACAACTCGGAGGTGGTCTTCATCGCCGTTCCCACGCCGCCCCAGGCCGATGGCAGCGTGGACCTCTCCTACATCGAAAAGGTCGCCCGCGAAATCGCCGCTGTCCTCAAGCCCGGCGAATACCGGGTCGTCGTGGACAAAAGCACGGTGCCGGTGAAAACCGGCGAGAAGGTCGCGGACACGATCCGTCGCTACAACAAAAAAGGCGCCGAGTTCGATGTGGTCAGCAACCCCGAGTTTCTTCGCGAGGGCTGCGCGGTGCCCGACCTCATGAAGCCGGACCGGATCGTCATAGGCGGCAACAGCGAGCGCGCGATCGCTCTCATGCAGAAGATCTACGAGCCGTTCATGGCCCCCGTGCTGGTGACGGACATCAACTCGGCGGAACTGATCAAACACGCCGCCAACTCATTCCTCGCCCTCAAAATTTCCTACATTAACGCCGTCGCCCAGATCTGCGAGGCCAGCGGCGCGAACGTCGAGAAAGTCGCCGACGGGATCGGCATGGACCGCCGGATCGGCCGCAATTTCCTCAACGCAGGAATCGGCTACGGAGGATCGTGCTTTCCCAAGGACATCGCCGCCTTCATCGCCATCAGCGACAATCTCGGCGTGCCGTTCACGCTGCTCAAAGAGGTGCAGCGGATCAACCGGACCCAGCGCGACCGCTTCATCGCAAAGATCCGCGAGGCGCTCTGGGTGCTCAAGGACAAGAAGATCGCGGTCTGGGGACTCACCTTCAAGCCCGATACCGACGACGTTCGCTCCTCGGTGGCGGTTGAGGTCGTGCATGACCTGGTTGCCGAGGGCGCCCATGTCAGCGTCTATGACCCCAAGGGCATGGAAAAGGCGACGGAGTTCAAACTTATCGAAGGGGCTATCCTCGCCTCGTCGCCGATCGAGGCCGCAAAGGGCGCCGAGGCGCTGATTATCGCTACCGAATGGAAGGCCTTCGCCACGGTCGATCTCACGGAGTTGAAGAACGCCATGCACACCCCGCTCATCTTTGACGGACGCAACCTCCTCGATCCAAAGACCGTCCGCGACTTCGGATTCACCTACACAAGCGTCGGTCGGGAATAGGGACTCAGGTCCTTTTCCGCAGAAGCAGGGCTGCCCCAAAAACAACGAACGGGGTCACGGATAACGTCAAAATCGATGGCTCGGGAATCGCATTGAGAACATCCTGGGAATGCGCTGGCATGCTGATGAAAAAGCTGGCGTCCGGCTGATCCCCGCCTAATCCAGAATTGCGGTCATAGTAGGAAGATCCACCTGTGCTGACGTTTGCTCCTATTCCGGCCAGCATCCACTGGTCGTTGACATATTGGAACAACCCCCCGCCGGAGTCCCCGAGGCTGAGGCTGAATACATCGTTGTTGTAGGCTGCCGGAAAGGAGAATGCATTGCGGTAGAACAGGGTTTCCAGATAGGTGTTCGGGTTGCTGGCCTCGTTGTGATTGCTGCCGAGCGTGAAATTCCGTCCCCAGCGTTGGTCCACAGTCGAAGCGTCTCCCCAAGTCCAGCCCTGATTTGATGGATCGGTGGTTTCGGGAGTTCCCTTCCCAACCCCCCAGCCGATAAAGAGGGAGTAACTGCCGAGTGCACTTTGCGAACTGCTCATCATTTGAAGCCCGTCCAGCGCCGGGGGCGACTGGATTTTGACGAGTTTCAGATCCAACCCTTCGTTGTTCGAATTGGTGACCTGCCTGGATCCGGTGCCGTTGTAGCTGGTATCCACGGAATATTCGGTGGCTTCAATAAAGTATCGGGTTCCATCGACGTGGTTTGCCGTAAGAATAAACCCGTTGCCCAGGTAAACACCGCTTGCGTTGGGGGTCCCATCGGAGTTGCGGATTTGGACGACATGGTTCCAGAGTGCGACCGTCGGGTCGTTGATCGTGGGGCTGGAAGGAACACTGGTGTTGTAAGCGTTGCCATTGCTGTTGGCGTCATAAACGATCAATGCCTGCGAGGACGTGGGCAGGACGAAAAGAATGAATGCCAGAATGAAGTCTCGCGCTGTCACGCCGGGAAAATAGCTCCATTTTTCCGAAATGCAATTTCGCAGGCGGTTGGAAGCGATTGGGGGCGCGGGCAAAGTGGGTGCGGGGTGCGGCGGATCGGGCGCTCTGCCGCGCGTGGAGAACGCCTACGCGGCTCCGCCGCCTCTTGTTCCCATCGCGCTTGGAAATCGCGATCCACCTGGGCCGCCGCCTCAACCCCGCCAAGATTTGATCATCCCCCGCGATTGCTCACGCATAGGGGCTTGCAAGTCACAGAAGCCAAAGCTCGTGGCTCAGGCCAGCAGGCCGTTCATGTAATCCGACGGTTCATATGACTCGATCAGCACCTTCGTCTCCCCGTTCCGGTGCATCCTGGCTTGGGTGACGAGGATTTCAGGGGTCTTGTGCGGGGCGAAGAGGATGTCGTCGTGGGTCGCGTTTTTGTGGTTTGCGAACTTCTCCGGGGAGAGCGATCCGCCGAGATGGTCGCTCCGTCCGGTGGCCACATGGATCGTGCCGCGGATTTTTTCATCCTGGATGTCCCGCCCGGAGACGGGAAGGATCTGGGTTCCGAATCCGAGTTCGCCCAGTTCCCCGGTCACGGGATCTGAGGCGAGTTTCCTGTTGTGGGCCTCAATGGTAGCGGCCTTTCCGGAGAGGAGCTCCGCGCTTTGGATGCGGCCGCCGGCGACACGCATCAAGCCGATTGTCCCGTCCTCATACTTCATCGGGAATTCCCCCTCCGCTCCGGTCGGGACATAATAAATCTCGCCCGCCGGCAGGTTTGCCACGTCGGGCTCGACTCCGCGGCAAAGCCCGTGACTCTTCTGCGCTTCCTGTCCCCCCAGATCCAGGTGCAGCGTGTGGGATTTTCCGGCATGCAAAAAATCAATCTCAACCCAGTCGGCGCGCGTCATTCCCAGGCGGAGTTTCTCGGCGTCCGCACTCACCTCGTCGTAATCCACGGACAAACCAGAGGAAAGAATCACCTGGTTGAGCCCGTGGAGAGTCGCCCCGCGAAAACCGTATTTCTTCGCGAATGCTGTGAGGGGCGCGGTCGCGGAGAATGTCGAAACACAGAGAATGATGTCGAAATTGGGGTAAATGTCGCGCTCCAGGCTGACAGTTTTCCCATCCGGAGCCACTGCCTTGTCCGGGAGGTCCAAGTTGCTGCCTCCTGTGACTTGGTAGGCAAAAATCTCGCCGCCGGTCAGACCCAGCTCCTCCATCGCGCCGTTTTTCAGGGCCTCGTAGATGAATATGTGGGCGTTTCGCTGGATCGCGAGATCCGGGTTCGTCAAAAACGCAAAATCCTTGATGTCTTCCGGCCGGTCCAAGTCGATGAGGACGCAAATTTTCTGGCCCGGGATGGGGGCGAATGTCCCGCGCAGCAGGCGGGCGAGGCTGAAGGGGGGGAAAGTTCTGGCGGCAGCTTGTTCTGAGATAGTCATGACGGTTTGAACCTAGGTTTCTCCGGGCAACGCTGCAACTCCGATCAAGGGATTTTGAGTTTATCCCCCATTTATTCTGTGCAGTAAGGAAAGCTTGGTGCATATGTTCAGCAGGATTTCCTCCCGCAAAACGTGCCCTTACCGGAGCAGACGCGCTTGGAATCACATTAGCCGCTTGCCTGCCAGATAAAATCCGGCTCGAATGTTTCGCGACATGGATCAACAAAACAAATCTGCAAACCGGCTTCATGTGTGCGCGCTTCTGACGCTTGCGGCGACATTTCTCTTGCTTTGCAGCGGCGGGATCGTGACCTCAAAGGGGGTGGGGATGTCGGTTCCCGATTGGCCGACGACCTACGGATACAACATGTTCCTGTTTCCGGTTTCAAAATGGGTGGGTGGGATTTTTTACGAGCACAGCCACCGGCTCATTGCCTCCGGGGTGGGGTTGCTGACGCTGGTCCTGGCGGTGTGGATCTTTGTTGCGGATCCGCGCCGCTGGTTGAAATACCTCGGCGTGGCGGCCTTCGTAGCGGTCTGTTTGCAGGGCGTGCTCGGCGGGCTTCGGGTCACGCTCTACAAGGACGAGCTCGGGATTTTCCACGCGCTGCTGGCCCAATCGTTCCTGTGTGCGATCGGTATCATTTCCGTGGCCACGAGCAGAACTTTTTTGCGCGGGGAATGGGATATTTTCAATCCTGACCCAGTCCTCAGGAACCTGGTTCTCGGCACAACGGTCGTTGTCTTCATCCAGCTCGGTCTCGGCGCGACGATGCGCCATGAGCACGCCGGGCTCTCGATCCCGGATTTTCCGCTCGCCTACGGAAAGTGGATTCCAGACACATCACCCGAAGCGATTTCAGCGATCAATGAAGCGCGGGGCAAGGAAGACCAGGTGCCAACCAAACCGCTCTTCATTTGGATACAGATGGCTCACCGGGCGGTGGCGGTTCTCATTGTGGCCGGAGTCCTTGCGGTCTTCCAAAGGGCGGCGACAGCTTCCAGGCTGCGCGTGACAAAATCCTGGAGTTTCGTGTGGCTCGTGCTCGTGCTCATGCAGGCTGCGCTCGGGGCCTGGACGATCTGGTCAAACAAGGCAGCGGACATTGCAACCACACACATGGCACTGGGTGCCCTGATCCTTTTGATGGGGGTGCTATTCTCCTTCAGACTGTGCCGGGCCACCGGGACGCAGCGGTTCCAGGCTCCAGATCCCGGAATTTCCCCCTCCCTCGCCTCGAGTATCGCATGAAATCCGCCACCGCCATCCCTCAGGAAGCCTCGGTTGTCGGGGACGTGATGACTCTGGTGAAGGCGCGGCTTTCCCTGCTGGTTCTGATCACGACCCTGGTGGGATTTCTCCTCGGCTGGCGCGGTCCGGTAAACTGGGTCCTCCTCGCAGCTACAGTCACCGGCACGGCCCTCTGCGCGGGAGGAGCTGCGGCGCTCAACCAGTGGTGGGAGCGGGATCTGGATGCGCTTATGAAACGGACCCGCTCTCGCCCGCTTCCTGCCCAACGCATGCAGCCGCTCGACGCCCTGCTTTTCGGACTGATTTTTTCCGTGGCTGGCATCGCCATTCTCTGGCTCTTTACGAATCCTCGCGCCGCCTTCTTGGCCTTCGCCACTATCGCGATTTACATCCTGGTTTACACGCCGATGAAGCGCTGGAGCTCGCTCAACACGCTTGTGGGAGCGGTGCCGGGCGCCCTGCCTCCGCTCATCGGTTGGGTTGCGGCGAGAGGGCGTTACGACCTGGAAGG
Organism: uncultured Chthoniobacter sp.; assembly: GCA_964605515.1. Taxonomy (GTDB): domain Bacteria; phylum Verrucomicrobiota; class Verrucomicrobiia; order Chthoniobacterales; family Terrimicrobiaceae; genus QYQL01. The sequence goes on along the minus strand of CAZSDC010000022.1, from coordinate 15,354 downwards.
GTGTCTGCTCTTTGCGGTTCTCTGGTTCTGGCAGATGCCGCATTTCCTCGCCATCGCATGGATGTATCGCGAGGACTATGCAAATTCCGGATGCGTGATGATCACCGGAACTGATCCGCAGGGGAACGTCACTTCACGCCAGGCGCTGCTCTATTCGCTCTGCCTGCTGATCATCACCCTGCTTCCAGGCCTGATTGGATTCAACTCCCCGCTCTATTTCTTCTCGGCGCTGATCCTTGGGACCGCATTCTGCGGGTTTGCGATGAGCTTTGCCTTCCGGCGTGACCGCTCCGCCGCACGCCGGCTGTTTTTTTCCTCGATCCTCTATCTTCCGCTTCTGCTCGGTGTCATGGTCGCAACCGCCCGGTGAAATTCTCAAGCATTGCTCTCGTCTTGACGTGGTGGGGTTCGCCCTGGCTCTGGCGGCCACGGTTGTTTTTCTCATGATCCTCGCGCCCCCGCGGTTGCCCCATAAATCCCATGGTGGCGCTCTACTGGTGTGTTGTCGATGTCGTGTGGCTCCTTCTCTTCACTCTGCTCCGCTGGGTCTGAGGAGCAGGAAAGCTTCTCATGGACATCGGCGGATTCTTGCGCAAAAATTCATGGGAATGGAATCATCTCACCCATGAGCGTCGCCGAACTCCCGGCTCTGAATGCCGGACTCAATGCCGCAGCCACGGTTCTCCTGCTTGCAGGATTTGTTTTCATCAAGGCCGAACGGAAACTGGCGCACAGGAACTGCATGGTTGCAGCCTTCGTCGTCTCCTGCGTCTTCCTGACGACCTATGTGCTCCATAAAATTCTTGTGCATGGAGTTCATACTCCATTTGGCGGGGTGGGACTCTGGAAATCCTTTTACTACACGATGCTGACATCGCACGTTATCCTGGCCATGGTTATCGTGCCCCTGATCCTCGTGACGATGACGCATGCCGTGAAGGCGCGTTATGAAAAGCACCGTGCCTGGGCCCGGTGGACATTCCCGCTCTGGCTGTATGTCTCGGTGACCGGCGTCCTGGTTTACTTCATGCTCTACCAATGGTTCCCGAGGGCATGACGCCGAAAGGGGTTTCCCACCCTGGCGTGCTGGATGCGTTTGCCTACGACGGTCGGCGCGATACGCTCGTTCTCGCGATGTATGAGACGCGCGAATGGACGGGAGGCGAGGCCCAGCTTTTCCAACTCCAGGAAAAGCTCAACGCCTACGCCTCGTTCATCCTCGATGGAGAGATGGCCGAATCCTTTCCCCAATACGCGGACAGGCCGGTCGAGATCCAGCTGCGGACCACCCACGAGCCGGACGGATTGGCCCTCCGCCTGATTGCCTCTGCCCGCGAACAACTCTCCCTCCAAGAGATCCGGCTGGAGGTCATTCTCGCGGACGGGGCGGATGATCACGTCGGCGGCGATGGCTGCGGCTGTGGGCACGGCGACTGTCACGCCTGACCGCCGGTCAGGAAAATCCCGCCGCGCCTTTCGTATTCCAGAATTTCTGCAACCCGGGCCGCCGGCCCGGCTCCAAACGTCCGCTCAAGAATCCAGAGCGACAGGTCAAGCCCGGAGGCGATGCCCCCGGACGTCAGGATCCGCCCGGCATCGACCACCCGTTCGGATAACACTTCGATCCCGGCAGCCTTCAGATCCTCGATCGCGCTGTGGTGCGTAGTCGCGGGAATTCCGTCGAGCAACCCGGCGGCCGCGAGCAAGAGGGCGCCGGTGCAGACGGACGCAATGATCGCGTTCCTTTCGTATTGCTGCCTCAAGAGCCGGGGAAGACTTCCCTCGTCCACGGCAAGCCGGACTCCGGTAGCTGCTCCGGAGATCCAAGCGCCTCCCGGGACGACAACCAGATCGTAATTCCCGGAAAACCCACGCAGCCCGCTCATCTCCAGGCCATGGAAGCACCTCACCGGAGAATTTGGAATGTGGGTGACCAGCTCGACCGTCACATCCAGCCCGGCCCCCCGCGCTATACCGAAGACCTCGAGGGGGGCGATCGCATCCAGTTCCTCAACGCCCGGGAAAACTGGGATCGCCACACGCATGCAGCGCATCATCTCAATCCGGCGTCCCCCGTCGAGTCGCAAAAACTGAATCTCATCGCGCTCGACAAACCAGACGGTTCCTACTTATCAGTAATCTCATGGTGAAAAACCTCCTCATTTTTCCGGCGCTAATTGCCCTCGCCCTCATCCCAACAACCTCACTGGCGATTGATGACATCCACATCCTCCCTTCGCGGATCAAGCTCGATTCCTCGAAAAGCAACAAGAGCAACACCAACTTCGAGTCCACGGACATCGCCTACTCCGTGGAGGTCAACAGCAGCTCCTTCAAAGAACTCACGGGCGTCACTGTGAAATACAACATCTTTTACGAAGTCGTCCGTCTGGGCACCAAGGGGGAGGCGGATGTCAAGCTGAGTGCGGGCTCGCACACATTTCCGAGCCTCCTGACCAACAAGGCTGTCAAATTCGAGACCGAACCGATCAAGCTCGAAAAGGCATCGCTGGACGCCGGATGGTATTTCGCCAATGGAGCTTCCGCAAAGGCAAAGGACAGGGTCGTTGGTGTCTGGTTCAAGGCCTTTGACTCAGCTGGCAAACAAATCGGCGAATACGCCAATCCCCCCTCCGTCTCGACCAAGCAGAAGTGGAAGGACTGAGCGTCCGCTATTTCGTCAGAAATTCCCGAACGAGTTCGTCAATCACGTCCGCGCCCATCGGGCGGACGGCGCCGAGCGGGCGGCTGTTGATGATAGCCTCGGCCGTCGATTCCAGCACCTCGAGCCGGTCGAACGCATCGAGCAGGGAGGTTCCCAGAACCATCACACCGTCATTTTCCAGCAGGCTGACCGGAAAATCCGGGCGGGCGAGCTCGGCAAACGCGAAGGGCTCTCCATAGACGTTCTCAAATGGAATCGTCCCGACATCGCGGAGGAAGATGTAGCTTTCCGGGATTGTGCGCGTGTCGAGGATTTCTTTCGAGACGGCGAAGGCGGTGGCATTGACCGGCGTGGCCATGACAATGGCCGCGACGGCGGGATGCCGGCGATACAGGGCCTGGTGCAATGGCAGTGCCCGGCTGGCCGTTTTTCCAGCCTCTGTTCCCTCCGGCCCGGCGAGCACGAGGTCGGCCGGCTGAAGGCTTGCGCGGTCGGTTCCGGCGGGGGTCATCAGAAATTCCCGCTCGTTGAGGCGCGCAGAGAATGTTCCCTGACTGCTGATCAGCAGACGCTGCTTGTATCCCCGCCGCACAAAATCGCAGAGCTCCCGCCGCAGGGCGCGCTCGCGGCATGATGCGGGGCCGGGGACGAAAGACTTTTCCGGCGCGCGGCGCGCTTCCGCCAGGGCGATGCGCTGCGGATCTAGGGTTTTCGCCCCTCCGAGCGCCCCGGACTTGATCAAGGTCTTCGCTGTAAACTCGAGCGTCTCAAAGCGTGTGAACGCCTCCTGAAAGTTCTCCCCGCCCACGACGACGCCGTGGTTCTCGAGCATCACGCACGCATGGCCATCCGCAAAGACCGATGCGATCCGTTCGCCCAGCAGCCGGCTCCCCGGAAGTGCATAACCGGCAAACCCGACCTCGCCACAGATCGCGTGCGACTTGGGAAATACTCCCGTCTCCGGGGTTTTGCCGCAGATGCTGAATGCGACAAGTGCAACCGGGTGGGCATGCACGATGGCGCGGAGGTCGGGACGGACGCCGTAAATTCCAAGGTGGAACGGCAGTTCGGACGAGGGCTTGTGTTTTCCCGCCACGGTGCCGTCCGCCTGCACCGCGACGATGTCCTCGCGCCGCAGCGTGCCCTTGTCGATGCGCGCGGGAGTGATCCAGACGGTGCCTTCCTCATCGCGGATGGAAAGATTGCCGCCGGACGTGGTGGTCATCCGGTAGCTGTAGATGCGTTCCATTGCGGCGACGAGCCGGTCGGCGGGGTGGACGATATCGCGTTCGGGCATGGGCGAACCTTGCACGACCGCACCACGAAAGAAATGCAAAACGGAATTGGCGTCAGGTTTTGGTGCCTGCTATGCAATAGGGGCGTGAACCCGACCCTTCTTGCCGCCAAAAACCCGGGCAACGAAGTGCAATCCAGTCTGCTGCGCCTTGTGGCGGGTGTGGGCAGGGATATTGACGGACTCCCGGAGCGCTCGGAAGACCGGGTCCATGACATTCGGGTCCGGATGAAAAAATTCCGTGCGGTGCTGCATCTGGCGGAATCCGCCCTCAAGCGCCAGGCCTTCGCAAAGGCCGACAAGCTGGCCCGGAGGCTCAAAGACCATTTCGGATCCCTCCGGGACGATGACGTGCAGGCGGAATTACTGCTGGATCTTCTCAACAAGGCCGAGGCCCTCGCCACCGCCGCAACCTTGGGTCTCAAGTGCACGAGTTCGGAGCGGACGCCGGATACCGCGCCTGCCCGAAAAACCTGCGATGCGCTGGCTTTGCTGGTAGAGGGTTTCCATCTGGAAAATCTCAGTGGCGACGAGATTGTTGGGGCCTGGCTGGCCAGCTACCGCAGCTCACGCCAGGCGATGAGCGCCTGCCGTCGGGATACCAAAGATGACACCGCTTTTCACGAGTGGCGCAAGCGGGTGAAACAACTTCTCTACCAATCCGCAGCGATCGGCCCGCCACTCGATAAGTATGCCCCGAAGGCCGACCGACTCGCCGCCGTGCTTGGCGCCCACCATGACCTCTCTATTCTGACGGACCGACTCGTCGGCAACCCGGCCGGTTCAAAGGCCGAATGCGCCGCCCTCAAAAGAAAATGCCTTGTTGCCCGGCGGGCTCTGGCCATGGGGCGCAAGCTTTTCGCGGAAAAACCGTCCGCCGTGCGCGGGAAAGTCAGACTGCCATGAATGCCGACATCGAAGTCCTCACATATTTTGCCAGACACCGCAATGCGTTGGTGGCGAGAGGCGGGTTTTCCGAACTCTTTGCGGCATGGTATCTTCACCGGATGGATTGCGGAATCCAGCTTCCGCCCGAATGCGACAACAACGGACGTGAGGCGCTTGCCGCCCTGACCCTGCATTGCGCGTCGAGGCCGTGGAAAGAGACCTGCGCTTGGACGGTCCACATCTGCGAGCCGCGCATGAACATCTTTGTTGCGGGCGATAACGCCACAGGCACAGTGGTGGCGAATGTTTTCAACGAGAACATTCGCGACATTGAGACAGGGATGTTCTATGCCGACGTGATCGAAGAGGGTCGCCCGTCCCGCCGGAGCGTCACGGAGTTTGACGGGAGCGACTTCCTCAGGGCGGCGGAACAGTTCTATGCGAAAAGCGAGCAGCGTCCCACGCGGTTCTTTTGGCACGGCGACGAGGATCTCGTGATGGTCTCCGCTCAGCCCGACTGCGACCTGGTCTGGCTGGAGTCGCTTGACGACGCCGCTATCGCTACACTCGACTCGGATGTCGAGCTTGCGCTCCTCGAAAAGCGTCTCTACCGGTTCGAGTGCGGCTGCACGCAGGATCGCATGCTCGATTTTCTCGGGCCGGTTTTCCAAAAGCAGGGAGACGAGCTCTTTGCGGGGGAGGAAACGATTCGGATCCATTGCCCGCGCTGCGGCGCCCGCCATGTGGTCACCCGTGAAGCCCTGGAGGCGCACACGAAGCCCAAACAGCCTTGAGCTCTAAAATCCCAATCCCTGCCATGGAAATTCCCGACCAATGCCGAATCTCGACCGACGTGCGTGTGATGTATTTCGATACGGACGCGGGAGGGGTCGTTCATAATATCGTTTACCTCCGGTTCATTGAGACAGCCAGGACGTATCTGGCAATCCAGATGGGGATGAGCTTTTCCGAAATTGAGCGCACAGGAATCCACCCAGTGGTCACACGCACTGAGATCGATTACAAGCGCCCTGCCAAGCTCGGTGACGAGCTTCGGGTGGAAGGGCGGGTGGTCGAGTGGAGCGGGGTCCGGTTCTGGGTCGCGTTTGAGGTGGTCCGACCATCGGACGGGGCGCTTCTCGTCCAATGCCGCCAGGCGCTTGCCCTAGTGAAGATGCCCGAGGGCCGGCCGGTCCGCCTGCCAGCCGGATTTCCGTCGTCGCTGGCTATGGGCGCGGGTTGCGAATAAATGTTTTCGTGCGGGGGGGAGATCGTGTTTACTTCCGGGTCCTATGGAAAACGTGATCATTGTGGGCACGGGATGTGCCGGACTGACTGCCGCCATTTATACGGCCCGCGCAAACCTCTCCCCGCTTGTTTTAGAAGGGCGGATGCCCGGCGGACAGCTCACGACCACGACCGCCGTGGAAAATTTTCCCGGTTTCCCCGATGGGATTGACGGGCCGGATCTCATCCAGCGCATGCACCAGCAGGCGGAGAAATTCGGGGCGAGGTTCCAATACGGGGTTGTTGAGGAATTCGAGGAAGGCTCACCCCACCGTGTCAAGGTGGATGGCGAGTGGATCGGCACCCGCGCGCTGATCGTCGCGAGCGGCGCGTCTCCCCGGTATACCGGGATCGAGGGCGAGTCCGCGTTGATCGGGCACGGGCTCACATCCTGCGCGACCTGCGACGGAGCATTTTACCGGAATGTCCCGGTTTGCGTGGTCGGGGGAGGGGACTCGGCCTGTGAGGAGGCGACATTCCTCACGCGGTTCGCTTCCACCGTCTATCTCATCCACCGACGGGATACGTTACGCGCCTCAAAAATCATGGCTGACCGCGCGCTAGCGAACCCCAAGATCAAACCGATTTGGAACTCGAAGGTCTCGGCATTTCTAACCGACGAGGCGGGCGAGGTGCGCGGCGTCCGGCTGCAGGACACCAAGAGCGGGGCCGGGAGCGAACTCGAGGTCAAATGCGTTTTTGTCGCCATCGGCCACGAGCCGAATACCGCCGCCTTTCGAGGCATCCTCAAAACCGACGAGAACGGCTACCTGGTGCAAAAGACGGGAACCGAAACGAATATTCCCGGGGTATTTGCCGCCGGCGATGTTGCGGACCATGTGTATCGCCAGGCGATCACCGCCGCCGGGCAGGGATGTGCCGCAGCGATTGATGCCGAGCGCTGGCTTGCCGCGAAGGAGTAGCCCCGCTTCGTGCAATCAACCACCGCCCATCGCGTCTCGCGTGGCCTGAAAATCTGCGACCTTACCCAGTTCTACTCTCCGGTCAGCGGCGGGGTGAGGCGCTATATCGAGCAAAAATCCGCTTACCTGCGGACCCACCGCCCGGACTGCGAGCACATCATCATTGTGCCTGGCGAAGTCACCGCCCGCTCCGGTGATGACAAGGTCCGCGTCTATACAATCGCGTCACCGCTTGTCTCTCGGACTAGCCGCTACCGTGCCCTCACCAAGCTGCACCTCATCGAGGAGGCGCTCGAGCGCGAGCGCCCGGACATCATCGAATCCGGTGATCCCTACCAGGTGGCGTGGAAAGCCGTCGCCTCCGGCAGAGGCCTGGATATCCCGGTGGTCGGGTTTTATCACTCGCATTTTCCCGAGGCCTATATCCGGACGGTGGCCAAGTTTTTCGGACGGGTTGCCATCTCGATCACCGACGACATCTGCCGCAAGTATGTCCAGGCGCTCTACAACCGTTTCGAATGCACGTTCGTGCCCAGCCCGGTCCTGGCGAGCCTGCTGAGCACATGGGGGGTTGAGCGGATTCACAAGGTGGACCTCGGGGTGGACACGGGGGTTTTTGTTCCGGATGTTCCCGATCGGGCCGGGACTCGCGAGCGGCTGGAGATCCCGCAATCCGCCAGGTTGCTTCTCTATGTCGGACGCCTCGCCCAGGAGAAAAACGTGCGGACTCTCTTCCAGGCGTTCGCCATCCTGCACGCGCGGTCGCCCGGGAAATACCACCTGCTCTGCGTCGGTGACGGCACGCAGCGGCCGTCGGTCGTGCAACTTCGGGAAAAGACCGGAAGCGTCCACTGGATGCCCTACTGCACGGATCCCCGCGAACTGGCCGCGATCTACCGGGCGGCGGATCTTTTTGTCCACCCGGGCGTGCAGGAAACCTTCGGGCTGGTCGCCCTGGAGAGCCAGGCCAGCGGGACCTGCGTCGTCGGCATCCGCGGGAGCTATATGGACAGGATCATCTTCAGCGATCAGCAGTTGTGGGCGGCTGAAAATTCTCCGCTTGCCCTCGCCGATGCCATCGACTCGAAATTCACTCTCGATCTCCGGGCCGCAGGCCTGAAGGCCAGCATGGAAGCGCGCGGCCGCTATGCCTGGTCCACCGTTTTCTCCCGCCTCTTCGACATCTACTCCCAGGTGGTGGACGGATTCAGCCGATAATCCCGCCGATTGCCACGCCAACGAAATCGCCACCTGCACCACCCTGGATTGAGAAAACTGGAACCCTGCCCGCGAACGGAAAGCAGCAGCGCGAATGAAGAAAATTGCTGGTGGTGACGCCGCTTTTTCCCATTCACCAAAATGTCAACAGGAAGAAGCCCCGTAAAATGCGCCAATACGCGAGATCCCGTTCCCAAGTTATCGCCGCGCCAGCAGGCGGGTGAATCCTGCCCGCTCGAAGTGATCGTCGTGGGTCAACGCCTCTTTGAGTCGCAATTCCCGCATGACGACAAAGCTCGTCACATCGGTGAAGGAATATCCCTGGTCCCGGTGTTTCAAAAAATAGTCGCAGGCTTCGAGAAATCTGGCATGGCCGATCATGGAGAGGGTCAGCGCGGAGGACTCCTCCAGCATCTCGAAAAAGGCATCCAGGGCCCGCGACGCTCCACGGACCATGAGCAACGTCGCGGTTTCGTCCACCACATAGTCCGTCGTCAGCAGAGGAATCTTTCTGCCCGCCAGATTCTTCAGCAAAGCGCCGGCGGAGTCGTGCCAGGAATCCCTGCGATCAAACAGGCTATACCAGCCCATGGTATCCACAAACACCGGCTTCATAGGCGGTAAATCAAACTGTCGGCCGCCCGCGCGTCCAGCCCGCCGCCCAGATCCTCCGCATATTCGGCCACCCGGTAAACCGGATCATCGGATGAAATGCGCTTGCCGCTCGCCGCAGGAAACAACTCGCCAACAGGACGGTTGCGGTAGGTAATCCGAAAACTTTCGCCCCGGAGCAGCCGCCCGACCACGCTTTTGGTGTTCTTCCTCACTTCCAGCATCGAGATCGTTTCCATGGAGGCCAAAGTGCCACTTCCAGTGCCACTTGTCAAGGCGCAGTTCACGTTCGCGGCGGCCAGTTCAGATCGTTCGCTTTGGCACCCAAAGCAAGAAGAATCAAAACCAGTTCGGAATCGCTCAGAATTCGCCGCCCCATCTCAATATTGGTGATGGTATCCTCTCCAACATCCCACCCAAGACGCTGCAATTTGGCGATGAGTATTTGCACGGAGAACTTCCGGTCAAGGCGAAGGCTTTTCAGGTCTCCACCGAACGTGTTTTTTCGCAATCCTCTTGTTCCGCTCTTTCTGCCAGGCACCCTCACAAACTATTCCCTTTTCATTTGAAGATTCCGCTAGCAGTAGCGGGCCTTATCGGATACACACCAGAAACAGCGACACTCAGAACATGGATTCCAAGGAATTCTCCCGAGGCATGGCAGCAATGGCAATCGAGGTTTCCCCAACCACATGACCATCACGCTCTACAATCCAACCACCGGCGCACAAAAGCCTTTGGAGGGAGTTCCCGCCCTGAAACAAGCTTTGGAGAATGGCAGCGCTTCATTGACCGATTACTGCTTCTACCCCGGAGCGGACGGATGGAAACTGCTGCGCGAACTTCAGATCCAGAATGACCGAATCATCCCGCTGCCGTCGTTACCGCCAGCAGTGGCAACCCCGCCGGCATTTCAGGACCACTCCACGTCGGGGCGACACAATCACAACGTGGGTTTTGAACTCACCGTGCGGACGAAGCACAATTTCATGGCTTACTTTTGCTTCGCATTCGGATGCCTCTCCTTTGTGTTTTTCGCCCTTGCAGCCATTCCGGGCGTCATCTGCGGACGGATCGCCCTCAAGCAATGCCAGGAAGATCCCTCCATTCTGGGAAAAAGCTGGGCTGTCGCGGGCCTGAGCCTGAGCTGGCTCATGATCGCGCTGAATCTGATCGTCTTGGTTGTGGTGATATTATTTTTCGTGGTCGTCGCCTGTCAGCCCTGACGGCCCCACACAAGGAATCAAAATGAAACAAGAACATAGACTAGTGGCTGAAGTGTATCACTTCCTTGCCCCCTTCATAGAAACCACAAAAGGCATTTACATCAGTTTGGACGGTGAGGCCGCAAAAAACGGGGTCAGAAAAGGTCATTTCAAAGATCCAGCAGTTCCAGACTTATGGTTCACATTTTTAGGAAAACAGGAGCCTACACTTATTGAAGCAAAGATCGTTGATAAGGGCACTGTATTGGTTATGAAAAGCCAACTAAAAGCATGGCGCTCAAACGGGACAGGGAAACACAAACCCACGAGCTGGATTGTCGTAAATAAAGAGTTCGATTGTTTCTATTACTGGGCACACAGCGACTTCTTGGCAAGACTTGATGCGACAAAATCAACACAAGAACGAGCACGCCTTTGTTTGCCGGAAAAGGAAAAAAGAACCGAATTCTTGCATGTCAGTGAGCTCTCCCTCCACATCATCAAACAGGCATAGGTTAATAATTATGAATGATACAAAACCACAATATTACGTGGCTAAAGACGGCCAAACACTTGGGCCATACACGGAAGAAACCATCAGCCAATGCCTCAGAGAAGGTCGACTCGCTCAGGCGGATTATGTTCTCCATCCAGAAAAACAGGAGTGGGTTTCAATCGCAACCGCAACATTTCTAAAACTCATCCCCGAAGCTCCGCTTCCTCCACTGCCGCAAGGCACTGCACTGCCACCGTTGCCTACCGTTGTTCCACTTGTCGTCGTCCGCACGCCGCAAAGACAAACGGCCTCAACCCCGCCTTTGGTTGTAACCACGCCCGTGCCTGTCGCAGGGACACACGGCCATGAAACCCTCGGAGGTTGTCCGCTGTGCGGTCGAGAAATGAAGAAACCTAAGAAACTTTATGGCGAGCTTGTTTGCAAAAAGTGTAACTCTGCCTTCGTAAATCAGCGGGCATCCGCATATATTATTGATGGTGTCATAGTTTTTATTATTACTTCGATTATTACGATTGTCATATCAGCAGGCATTGAAAAACTGATACCAGACGCTAGTGGGTTGGTGGGGCTTATAGTGCTGATTTTTGGCATGTTCTTGTTCTTTGCGCTGCTCTCCTTCAAAGATTCGTTTTTCGGGAAGTCACTCGGAAAGCTTTTTTGTAGACTGAGGGTCATTGACGCGCAAAACGGTACGCCTGCCGGGGCAAAGGCATCATTTGTAAGGAATTTCATTTTGTTTATACCTTATGTAGGGGTTGTGACACAAATTATAGCTACTATTCAAGCGAGTGCAGGGCCGAGACTCGGCGACAGCTGGGCGCACACCAAGGTCATCTGGGACAAATACGCCGACAAGAGCCCGTTTTCTTTTTCAGGCATGACTGATTGACGATAGCGCCCTGCTGGAAGAAGCAGAGGGCGGTTCTTCCCTGTTGACATACGAGTTGTCCGGAATGGGGCCAAGGCGATTGCTGCGGGCAGGTGGTTTTTTTTGGCCGCTCGAAAACCGCCGCGTGAGGATGCGCCAGCGGATTCCAGAGCGGGCGCGTCGTCTTCTCCGGGGAAGGAGAGGCAGCCCGGATAACGACTTGCTGATTCACGCCCGGTAGATCGCGTGGGAACCGATGTCCACGCTCCAAACGGTATTGCCCTCGATGTAAAAAATCACCCTGAGGTCTGCCTCGACGCATACCGCGAAGATCGTCTTGCCGTAGGCGGCGGAAAGTTTGTGGATTTTGTGGGTGCCAAGCCGGGGGTCAAACGGGTCTTTTTTGAAGATCTTGAATACGGATTTGGCGCTTCGTTGCTGGGATGGCAGCAGCTTGGCCAGTGCACGGCGGAACGATTTTGCCGCCCGGAACCGGTAGCTCACTCTGCGTGATCCAGTTCCTTGAGGGCTTCATCCAGTTCGACGACCTCGCCACGCTCGATCTCCGCCATTGCCTCCTTGAAGCTCTCCGGGATTTGAGGTTCCACCAAGTGGCGGGCGTGTTCCAAAACCTTCCATCGCTCACTCAGAGGCAAGCCATCTATTTCATGCAGGATTTCAGCGACACCCATAAGCGATATGATAGTGGTTTCCAGCCCAAGAGCAAGGCGCAAGGGCAGGCAACACCGAATCGGATCGGGGGAAGTGCAACTCCAGCCTGAATCCGGGCAAGAACCGCTTGGGCTGAAATGGCATCCGCCTCGGCCAGATTGGAGATTTCATCTTCGATGACAGCGGCTTCGAGATCGGATTGTCCACCGGCCTTCAGGATACCCAAGTATCTGATGTGAGTGCCGCCTTTTCCCGAGTTGCCCTTTCGGGTCGCCTTGGTTAGATTCTCGCCATGAAAATCCCCGCCGCCTTGTCGCTGGCATTTTTCCTTTCCACCTTCCTCCGCGCCGATCTTGTCAAGGAGGTTCCAAAGTCTGACCGCGACGAGTTGGCCCAAGGGCAGACGGTCGTCAAGAGCACGGATGTGCCCGGTGCTCCCTGGCCGCGTCTCAGCCTCTACCGGGTTGTTAATGCCTCGCCTGACATCGTTTCCGATCTCTTCACAGATTACGGTGCGGCCCCCTCTTACACGCCCGGCCTCATTCAGGCGCAGGTCATCGCAACAAATCCGGATGGCACCAAGGATGTTCGCTACACTGTCAAGGTGCCGGTCATTCAGCGCACGAGCTATGTCGTCCGGAACACCTACCAAAAGCAGGGCCAGAATTTTACTGTGTCGTGGCAGCTCCTCCACTCCCCCCTTGCAAAAATGAGCGATGGTTCGCTCCGTATTGAGCCGTATGGAGACCACCGCACGCTCTTGTGCTACACGAATCTTTGCGTTCCCATCACAAACCTCGTCTCCGGGTTGAAAAACCAGGCCGTTGTCGAGGCAAAGAACACCGTCCTCGCGCTCGCCACAGAAGCCGAACGCCGCGCCAACAAGGCACAATAGGAGAGGGAAAGGGAACCTTACCAGTCCGCGTTCGAGCCGCGGGTATCGACGTGGGTGAAGCCGGGGTATTGGCCCACGCCGCCTTTGAAGAGGCCGGCTTTGCGCATGTCCCGCGCCGTCGCAGCCACTTTGCGCGGAGAGGCGTTGTAGCGCATGTCAACGGCGTTGTTGCGAAGATGGTAGGAATGGCTTTTCGCTCCTGGACAGGTCGCGTTATAGGCGGGGCAGCGATAAACCGAAATCACCTCGTGGACCGGTTCGCCGAGGCGGGCTGAAACTTTGTCCACCGCAAGAAGCGTGCTGCGGATGTTTCCCCAGAGCTGGCGGGGAGGCAGCGTGTTGTGGATCCGCCCGTGCGCCTTGGCGTGGGTATCCATGATCTGCTGTACGGAAATCTTCCTGAGGCCCATCCGGTTGAGAAATTTTCTGTAAGCCTCGCCGTTATATCCCAACACCCCGCGCAAAGAAGGCGGGATGGCGGCTGTGTCGGGCGTCTCGCCGGACTCGCCTTTGAGTACGTCAAAGACGCTCCACATGGCATCCGACTTGCCGGCACCGATAAGCATTCCAGCTCCGGCACACAGGATGACGCCCATCAGTCGCCGGCGGGGTATGATAATCGGTTGTTGCTCCATGTCTTTCAAGGTTTAGAAGAAAGCACAATTCCCGGAAGCGCAAAGTGCTTTTTTTAAAATATTGAAGCAGATCACATGCCATCCGCCCGGCGGATCAAAAATGTTTTGATCCAACTCAAAAAAGGCGTGGCGCTTTTGAAAAATTTCGTCTAGGTCGATCTTGGTCATGTATCCGGGATCGAAAAGAATTTTCAACTCTGCCTGCCGACGGCTTCTGGATGCCGTCCCGTTTCTGATACTTTTTTTCCTGTCCTCCCCGTCCGCGTATCCGCAGGCCGGAGGCGTCATGCGGCCGGTGTCGGACATGTTCCAGCCGCTGTCGCGTCCGGCGGAGATGATCCACCAGTCCTCGCTGCTCGTGCTCGCGATCACCGCTGGAATCTTTATCGTGGTCACCGCGCTCCTGGTTTACGTTGTGTGGAAATTTCGCCGGAAGGGGCCAGAGGACGACCTCAGGGAGCCGCCTCAAATCTACGGCAGCACGCATGTCGAACTCGCGTGGACAGTCGTCCCGATCATCATTACGTTTGTGCTGATTCTCGTCACCAGCCGGACGATCGGGGAGATTCAAAACCGGCCAATGCCGGAAAACGCAGTCCAAATCCGCCTGGTCGGGCACCAATGGTGGTGGGAGGTCCAGTATCCCAAAGACGGGATCGTGACCGCGAATGAAATCCACGTGCCGGTGAGCCGGCGCACAGGAGCCGGCCAGCGGCCGACGGAGTTGATCCTGGAGTCTGCGGATGTCATCCACAGCTTTTGGGTTCCCCAGCTTGCCGGCAAGACGGACCTGATTCCGAACAGAAAAAACCACGCATGGATCGAGCCGTTTGCCACGGGGACATTTTTTGGGAGTTGCGCGGCGTTCTGCGGCACCCAGCACGCCAACATGCTCCTGCGTGTTGTTGTGCATGAACCGGAGGATTACGACCGCTGGCTCAAGGAGATGAAGCAGCCGACGGCGACGGCACAGTCCGGACTGGCCGCCCAGGGCCGCAATGCGTTTTTTGCGCGATCCTGCGTCAATTGCCACAAGTTGGATGGGACGGCAGCGGCGGGTGTCTTCGGCCCGAATCTCACGAAGCTTATGACCCGACAGACCATCGGTGCCGGCGCAGCACCGCTCACCCCCGAAAACCTCCGCGCCTGGGTGCGGAATCCCCAGAGCATCAAAACCGGCTGCCTCATGCCCGACATGCAGCTCCCCGACAGCGAAGTGGACTCGATCACCGCCTACCTTCTCACGCTGAAATGAACCACGACACGCCAGACGACAATTTTCAAATGCCTCCTCCCGAACGCATCGGCGAGGAGCGGGGATCGCTTACGCGGATCGTCCAGGAAATGGTGTTCACGGTGGACCACAAGACACTCGGCCTCATGTATATCGCGTCCGGGCTCCTGTTCTTCGTGGTGTCCGGGCTTATGGCGGTCGTGATTCGAATCCAGCTCGCAGGCCCGCGAAATCACTTTGTGGATCCGGACACGTTCAACCGTCTGTTTACCATGCACGGCACGGCGATGGTTTTTCTTGTCGGCATGCCGATTATTTTCGGGTTCGCCAATTACCTTGTGCCCCTGATGATCGGCGCCCGCGACATGGCGTTCCCGAGGATGAACGCCTTCGGGTTCTGGGTCTTTTTCTTCAGCGGGCTGCTCCTGTATTTCAGCTATC
>CAZSDC010000021.1:0-29507 GCA_964605515.1 uncultured Chthoniobacter sp. | reverse complement strand
CGGCTCAGAAACGACTTGGCGGTGTCCGCAGGAATCCCGCCGGCGAGCGAGAGGGCTTCGAGCAGCGTGCCCGGCCCCTGGAAGTTGACGGCTCCGGGAACAGCCACGCGCCCGAGCACGAAGACCCGGTTGTTGTTGTAGGCCTTCATCACGAGCGTAACCTCCGGCTTGTCGTAGTAGGCGCCCAGCGCCTTGGTGAGTTCCTCCGTGACCTCGCGCAGCGTCCGGCCCTTCACATTCATGATGCCCACGCGAGGCAACGCGACTTGGCCGTCGGGCGCGACAATGATTTCCTCGCGGGAGATGTCCTCTCGGCCCCGCACGAGAAAAGCAAAATGGTCGCCGGGACCAAGGCGGTATTCGTTGTCGATTTTTGCGGACTCGGCCTTGATTTTATCGCCGGCGGCGAAGTCCTTTGAGGACGTCTTCATTTCCGCCGTGAAGTATTGTCCCGGCTTGAGCCCCTTCGCGGGCTCGTAGGTGTCGGCTTTCTTCCCTTCCTCATACACGCCTTCCTTGATCGGCACGTTTGTGCAGCCGGCGAGCAGGAAGAGAATCGCAGCGGTCAGCGTGACGGGAATGAGCGTTGTTGGCAGACGGCTCACGAAATCGAAAGGGGGTTGTTTGCGCGGAGTGCGGCCTTCGCATCGAGTTCTTCGGTGGCGCGGGCCTTGCCGACCTTGAGGCAGCGATGCTGGTACGTGTTGAGAAATTTCCGGAACGCGAGGTCGGGGTAGCGAGGCTTTCCCGCCAATGCGCTTTTGACATATCCCCACCACATCGCCAACCCGCCGATAACATAAGGCGGGTGGGCCAGCCGGTATGTGGAACTGACCGTCATATAGAACAGGTCGGTCCCCATGAAATACTGCCCGAAGCCGTGGCGCATCCGTCCCGTCAGAATGCTCTTCTGGCTGGACCCCATCGGGCGCAAGTGGACGAACCGCAAATCCGGATCATCCCAACTGCGCGCGACCCAGCCGAGCATCCGGCACCGGTGGCAGTCGATCCCGTCCCACATCACCTCACGCACGAATCCCCCGATCTCCAGAAAGCAGGTGACACGGTAAAACTTCGTCATGCCGACCGACATCTCGTCACCGCATTTTTCGCTGACAAGACGGTCACCTTCCTCGAAATACGGTTTTCCGCTGCATGTGCCCAGACGCGGGTTCTCCCCCATCCGGCGCATCAGGGTTTCGAAATATTTTTCCGGCAGGTCGAGGTCGAGGTCGAACTTGCAAAGAAAATCGAAGTCCTGCGGGCGAATGGTTTCCATGCCCGCGTAAAACGCGTCCACGACGCCCGGGCCGACAGCACGTCTTCCACGGTCCTCGCGGCGGACAACCCTGATCCACGGATACTTCGCGGCATATTCCTCTAGGATGGCCGGAGTTTCGTCGCTCGATCCGTCGTCCACCACGACCCAGAGCGACGGGAGGACAGATTGTGCCAGGACGCTCCCGATGCAGCGCCGCGCGTATTTCGCCTCGTCGCGGCAGGGGGTGATCAGGACATATTTTCCCAGCGGGGAAGCGGGCTGGATGGCGGAGCCATGGGACGTCATGGGTTAAGGTGGGCGGTTAAGGCCACAACAAGCATATCAAGATTTTTTGCAGAAGAAAACTCTTCTTCTACGCGTTTGCGGCCTTCGGCGGCGAGCGAGGCGCGGAGCGCGAGGCTGGCAGCCAGCCTGCGGAGGCATGCGGCGAGGGCATCCGGATCGCCGGGCGGCACGAGGCAGCCGGTCCTGTTGTCGCGGATCAGCTCCCGGATCGTCGGCAGGTCGCCGCTCACCGCGCAGATTCCCTGCGCCATGGCTTCCATCAAAACCACCGGGATGCCATCGCGGTCGCCGTCCCCGCAGATCTGGCATGGCAGGACAAATATATCGGTCCCTTCGAGCAACCCGGGGACATCGCGGTTGGCCACCGCGCCGGCAAATTTTACCGGCAACCCGGCGGCGAGTTCTTGGAGGTATTGCAATTCTGGTCCGTCCCCCGCAATCGTGCATTCGAGCGCGACACCTTCGCCGGCCAGAATGCGGCAGGCTTTGATCAGCACGTCGAAACCTTTCTTGGGGACAAGACGGCCGAGCCCGAGCAATGTCAGCGGAGGGCCGACGCGTAAAGGAACGGGGACATCCGGTACGGCCACCCCGCAGCGAACCACCGGATATTCCGCATCCGGACGGTGGCAGAGCGTCCGATACCAATCCCTGTGCCACTCGCTGATGCAGGCGACAAATGCCGCGCGGCGGAGTTTTTGTTCCAGCAGGCAGCGCTCGCGGAAGAGGTCCGCGGCGTGACCGGTGAAGCTGAACGGGATGCCGAGAGCCTTCGCCGCATACATGCCAACGGTTGTGGCTGCATGGGCCATATGGATGTGGATGTGGGCTGGTGTCAGGGATCGCGCTTCCAGCCGCCGCGCCAGAGCTAGCGCTGCGAGCCCTTGGAAGACAACCTTCGGGCGGTCTTTCCACTTCAGGTCCGAGGCGAAGATCGCGTCCATTTTGGCAACCGTCATGACCGCCGTGGACCGCAGGGGATGGCGCGCGTAAAATGCAAACGCGTCACGCAGAAGCCGTCCGATCCCGGATCCGTAAACCGTCACGGCCCCCGCGGCCATCCGGTCCAGTTCCTCTTCGCCAAGATCTTTCTCCGGCGGGTAAAGCGAGGCCACGCCGATGTCGAGCCCTCGCCCCTGGAGGCCGAGGACTTCTTTGTATACAAATGTCTCCGAGCGTTTGGGCAGGAAGGAACTGAGATACAGGACTCTCATTCGGCGGTCTTCGCGGGCAGGATTTTTGCGGGAATTCCGACGGCGGTGGCGCCTGGCGGAACATCCTGGAGAACGACGCTGAGCGCGCCGATGCGGGCGCCGGTCCCGATGCGGATCTCACCCAAAACCTGCGCGTAGGCACCGAGTTCGACATCGTCGCCGAGGATCGGAACGCCGCCGCCATCGCGACGATTTCCGATCGTGACGCCCTGGCGCAGCGTGCAGTTCGAACCGATTTTCACGCCAGAGTGGATGAAGATGTTGCCAAAGTGATGGATCCTCAGTCCGGGTCCGATCGCGACGGCCTTCGTGAAACTCACGCCGGTCAGCGTCTCGATGATGCGGAAGAGGAGCCAGTATAGCCGGTCGCACAGCTTCTGCCAAAACCCCGGCGGGCGGGAGTCGTTCCAGCGGCCGAACCGGTAAACCGCAATCGCCCAGAGCGATTGTTCGCGCACCCATGCGGATGCCGGATAGCGCGCGCGGTCGGCGTCAATGTCGGGGATTTTCATGTTTTGTATTCGATGAGTTTTGCTTCGGTGTTGCTGCGCCGGTCCTGATCGTATTTTCGGATGCCGAGGAACTGCGGGAGCTTGGCGAGGACGGTGAGAGCCCCGTATTCCAGGGCGGAGCGCCAACACGGACAGCGCCGGCGAGCACCGCGCGCGATGCGTGCCGCCTGGAGGACAAGTGCGCCACAGGTGCCGATCGCGATGGCGAGGCTCGCCCACCAGAATCCGGCGAGCGAGGCGACGAGCGCGACCGCAAGAGCGCAGGCGATACCCCTTGCCCACCGCTTCGCACTCGTGACCTGTCCGCCGAAAAGCACCTCGCCCAGCGCAGGATCGGATGCGGTGCGCGCGGCCACATCCGCGGCGCCGTAACCGCCGCGCATGTTGCGCCGCCACCACTGGCCCCAGTGAAGGATGTTCGCGTCGTGCCGGGTCATGTCCTTGTCGATGCGATAAATCTTCCATCCCGCACGGCGCAGACGCAGGCAGAGCTCCGGTTCCTCACCCGCGATGAGCGACTCGTTGAAGCCGCCGACCTCGAGCAGCACGCCTCGCCGCATGAGCGAATCTCCGCCGCACGATTTCGCCTCGCCGACCGGCGTGTTCCATTCGGTTTCGCAGAGGCGGTTGAAAATGGATTTTTCCGGGAACCGCTCGCGGCGCCGGCCGCAGACGGCGGCGACCTGCGGGTTGGCGGCGAGAAACTCCACCGCCGTTGGCACCCAGCCTTCGATCAGCTCGCAGTCGCCGTCCACAAAGTGCACGAATCCGGTTTCCGGCCAATGCTCGAGAAGCTTTTTCCATCCGGAATTGCGGGCTCGCGACATCGTGAATGTGACCGATGTGTCCAGCGGCACCACCTCGACGCCCAGCGATCGTGCAAATTCGGCGCTGCCGTCGTTAGATCCAGAATCCACATAGACGACGCGCCCGCTCTCTTTGCAAAGCGAGCGCAGGCAGAGCTTCAGTCGCTCGCCTTCGTTTCTTCCGATCGCAACGAATCCGACCCCGTTCATTTTTTCACCTCCGGGAGTTCCCTCAAAAACCGGGCGTATTTCGCAGTGACGACCGGCCAAGAAAACCGTTCGCAGGCGGCGTTGTGGAGAGCCTGTTTGTCGGGTGGCGGCCGGTCGAGGACGAGTCGGATCGCCTGCGCGGTGGCTTTCGGGTCCGAGGTGTCGAGAAGCGTGGCCCGGTCGCCGAGAATCCAGCGCGCGGTTCCGTAGTCGTGCGCCACGACCGGGATCCCGCACGACATCGCCTCGATATAGACATTGCCGAACGACTCCTCGCGGCTCAGGTGCAGGAAGACATCGCCCGAACGGTAAAAGCCGGGCATTTTGTCGGCTGTCAGAGTTGTGCGAAAATACCGTGGGCCGAGCAACGAGCGGCCAAGTCGGTCCACCTCGTCGCGGCAGGGACCGTCGCCCGCCACCGCCAGCGTGACGCCGTCGAGCGGCGCGACGGCCTCGATGGCGAGTGCAACATTCTTTGACGGGATGAGCGCGCTGGCCATTACGACGACTTTCCCATCACGCGGCAGGCCGAGTTCCTCACGCACGCCCGGGCCGGGCGTGAACCGACTCACGTCCACGCCGTTCGGGATGAGCGTCGAACGCCATGTCGATTTGTTAAACTCGTAGAAATCCGGGTTCGTGCAGACGAGCCCGTCGCAGCGGAAGAGCTTGTATTCGGAATTCGTGCGTCTCGCCGGATGGTCGCCGTTTTGCGTGACGAAAACATGGCGCGCGCGATGTCCGTGCCCGTCCCTCATCCCGCGCAGGACCCAGCTCACAAAAGGATAGCTGCACGTCACGGTCACATCCGGGCGAAGCGCACGCGCCGCCTTGCGTAGCGACCACGCGAACGTCAGTTCCTCCCAGCGGAACTCGCTGCGCATCGGGGGAAATTTGGGAACCTTTTCAAACCGCTCGCGCGGGACCATTCCGGCATGGACGAAATTGTAAGGCCGACCGGGGAGCTCCGGGCCCGATCCGACCACCGTGACTTCGAACTCCCTGTCCTGCGCCAGCCCCACCGCGACCGACTCGAACGCGACCTCCGCGCCGCGGCTCACGCGGTGAAGTCCGGGCAGTGCCATGAGGATTTTCATTTGTCCAGAGAACCGAGAAGCATCGAGAGCCCCTCGCGCAGGTCGGCGGCTTTTTCCGAGCGTCCCCTGCCCGTGATCTTCTGGAAACCCAGCCGCAACCCGAACATCGCTGTGTAGCTGCCGCGCACGAATTTCTCCGCGAGCCGACCGTAGCATTTCCGCTGGATCAAAAACCGCGCCTTCCACGTGTAGATGTCGCGCTGGCGGTTCCGGACGCGGGTGGAATCCGAGGACGCTCCTCCGAGGTGCACGGTTTCGGCACCCGGGTCGAAGCGGATCCGCCAGCCGTGCTTCCAAAGCCGGTGGCACCACTCGCAGTCCTCACCGTAAAAAAAGAATTCCTGGTCCAGAACCCCTGCCTCCTGCAGCGCCGTGGTTCGGGCAAAGAAGAACGCCCCGCCGATCCAGTCCACATCGCGCGGCCCGGCCGTCCGGTCCCAGCCGGAATCCTCGAGGTCCGCCCAGCTGAAAAGCGCTGGCACGAACCACGGCAGCCCGAATGCCCTTGCCGACTCGCGGAGCGGATGGGGAAATTTCCGGCAGACATTCTGGACCGAGCCATCGCGATTCCGAAGCATGCAGCTCAGAGCGCCGATCTTCGTGTCCGCGTCCATGATTTTCGTGCAGTAGGCGAGGCATCCGGGCCGAACCAGCGTGTCGCTGTTCAAGAGCAGCAGGTAATCGGGCGGGCTTTGCTGCGAAATCTGCTCATGCAGGACCAGGTTGTTTCCGCCGGCAAACCCGAGGTTCTTGTCGAGGGGCCGGAATTCCAGCCAACCAGTATTCCACCCGTTCTCAAGGATCGCCGCTTCGATGCTCGGCACGGAATCGTCTCCGGACGCATTGTCCAAAAGAATGACGTGTATCCCCGGGTGCGCCTCAGCCTCCTGAGCGAGCGTCCGCAGGCAGTCAATCGTCACAGCCGGCGTCCGGAAGTTCAGGACAATCACGGTGAGGCGCGGGGAATGAGACATCCTCCATTAAGTTAAAGCCAAAAGCGGCACAGCATTCAATGCCGGACTTTATCTCCAGTTTCCGGTATCAACGGCGGGGATGAGCGAGATCTTAGAGGGACGACCGCCGTGCCCTTCCCGATGAAAAATCGTCCCTGATGGCGTTGCGCCCTCCAGCGGTGCGTGTTTCGCCAGGCTACGCCAATTTAAAAACGCGATGGAGGCGAAGCAGTTCTAGCACCGCCTGAACCGGGGGCTGGACATTGCGCAGAATGACTTCGGCTCCGTCATTTGGGAGTTTGCGATAAATGCCAAGCAGAAATCCGACGCCCGAACTGTCGATGAATTGCACGCTGCCGAGATCCACCTCGGCGCGGCGGACATCCGGATCAATTCGATCCTGGAGATGAGCTTTGATCAAAGCGGAGGAACCGGCATCGAGGCGGGCGAGGCTCACCGCGATGTGAAGGGCATCGCCCACGATGTTTGTCTGGAATTCATCGGCCATAAGTCTGTTGATCCTGCCACCGGAAAGGATTATGGCAAGGGCAAACCCGTGACAGGGTAAATGTGGCAACAGCAGTGCTTTTCATCCTCGCGATTTGTGGTAGCAATGTGAGGCATGGATCAGGAACTGGCCGGTTCGCTGAATGACGATGGGGGAGCGTAACCGGAGTGGTTCATGATTTTCCACCCATGCGCAAAGACCCGACATCCTCTCACCCGACTCCCCGGATTCCGGACTGCACGATCGACTATTGGATCCGATCCTCGACAGTCGGGGGCCGCCTGAGTCTCAAGATCCGGCTCCAGGCGAAGCTCTGGCTATGGAAGACGGTGCTGTTCCTCGCGCACGGTCTCAAGCGGGTCCTGGATATCGCGGGTTCGTCCGCCGCCCTTCTCGGGGCCTCGCCGATTTTTGCGGTCACTGCCCTGCTGATCAAAAAGGAGGATGGAGGGCCGGTTTTTTTCAAGCAGATGCGCGTGGGATATCACGGCAAGCTTTTTCCTATGTGGAAATTCCGCTCGATGGTCGTGAACGCCGACGCCATCAAGGACAAGCTGAAAGCACAGAATGAGATGCAGGGGGGGGTCCTCTTTAAAATGAAGGATGATCCGAGGATCACGAAGGTCGGCAAGTTCATCCGCAAGTATTCGATCGATGAATTGCCACAATTCTGGAATGTGCTAGTCGGCGAGATGTCGCTCGTCGGACCGCGCCCCCCGGTTCCACGGGAAGTTGCGGAGTATTCCGCTGAGGACCGGCAGCGCCTGCTCGCGAAGCCCGGCATCACGTGCCTCTGGCAGGTGAGCGGGCGCAGTGAAATCGATTTCGCAGGGCAGGTGCAACTCGATCTGGCCTACATCCGGTCCTGCAGTGTCTGGACGGATCTAAAGCTGCTGTTCCTCACAATTCCTGCGGTTCTGCTGGGAAAGGGGGCGTATTGAATTTTCTATGAAGTGGCACCTGATCGCGCCCGACTGGGCTCCGCTGGACACGATCTGGCGGTCTCCGTTACCGTTTTTGCTGTGGCCTGTTTGTGACAAGCCGCTGCTTTCCTACTGGCTAGACGAAGCGGTCCGGGCGGGGGTTGAGTCCGTGAGCATCGAGGCTGTCGACCGTCCGCACCTTGTGCGCCAGTGGCTGGATCAGCGGGACATGTGGTCGAGATCCATCGAGGTGCATTCAATGGTGGGCGGTGGAGAGGGCAGGGATTGCTTCCTGATCGAGGGGCTTCCCTCGTCCGCGGAACGACCCTCCGTTCACTGCGCCAAGGATTTGATGAAGCACTGGTATCGGATGCAAGTGGAGGCACTTCAGCGCAGGGCGAGCGGGATGGTTCATCTGGATCATGAATACCAGCCTGGAATCTGGTTTGGACCGGGTGCACGGGCGTCGGAGGACGCGGTCTTCACCGCGCCGTGCTGGGTGGGTTCGCACGCGAAGATCGGCCGCGGGTGCCGTCTTGGTCCCCATGCCTTCATCGGGCAGGGCGTTTTTCTCGACGAGGATGTCGAAGTCGCCGAGGCAGTTGTGTGTGCGGATACGTATGTGGGATCGCACACAACATTGAAACACATGGCGGCGCAAGGTGGCTTGCTGATGGATTTCGAGCGCGGGGTGGGGGTTGAAATTGTAGACGATTTCGTGCTATCCAAGATCGGGACCACAAATACCGGCCCCTCGTGGGGAGAGCGAATCATAGCCTCGCTTGTTGCCGTTCCGTTGGAATGGCTGGCCCGCAGGGCAAACGGAGGAAAGCCGCCTGTATTTTCGACCGTGATGTTAAGCCAATCGCGGAGGCTGGATTTGGCCACTTATGAATCTGGAGCGCTCTGCCTGCGGCGTTCTCCATGGCTCCGGCACGTGGCGGCCGGACATCTGCGCCTCACCGGCGTCCTGCCCCGCGGAGAGAAAGCTTGGGAAAGCCTCCAGCCCGAGGCCCGTTCCGCTCTCAAGGATGCGGCAGTCGGTGTTTTTGCGCTGTCTGACTTATATGATTGCCACTCGCCGGAACAGCCGGATGAATGGATGCATGCGCTGTTTCAAGCCGACCCCTCCAGTGGCGCGGGCCAGCGGCTTGCCAAAAAGTCCCTGCTGAAGATTGCCCTCACATCCCCCGCCGAATTATGAAGTGCACCCTCTGCTGGCGCTTTGAGGTTCAGGATCCCGAACTGAGCGATATTTCCACCGCCGTTGTCGGGGTGATCGGGTTTTTGCGGGACCACGGAGTGCACGACGAGACCTACCTCAACCAATTCGAGATTGCCGCAGCCGAGGCCATCAATAATGCGGTCCTCCATGGCTGCAGCGAAGCCGCAGAAAAATTTTTCCGGGTGAGTGTTTCCTTGCATCCGGAATATGCGGAGTTGCGCGCGGTGGACCCCTCGGATTTCGAGGGCTGGAAAGCGGCCCCAGCCCTTCCAGACAATCCTTTGGACGAGAGCGGCCGCGGGCACTATCTCATCACGCAGATGACCGACGAACTGCTGCACGAGAAGGAGAACGGTTGTCATGTTCTTGTTTTTCGGAAGCGCTTTTCCAATTTTCCATGGGAATACGATCCGGGGGAGTCCAATCGGACGATCACGGAGATGACAGATGAACTCGTGTCCAGCTACGAGATGATCAGCACCATGGTGGGTCTTGGGCAGTGGCTCGCAACGGCCCCGGACATGTATGCGTTCATGGATGGGGCTCTGGAAAGGCTCTGCGATGTGACGGGAGCCGAAACGGCCTACGTGCGGTTTGAGGAACACGGTGAATTGAGATTGCTGCGACAATGGGGCAAGACATTGAAGCCACCGTCCGCAATACTGGATGCCCTTGGCCAGGGAACCGAATCCGAAGTCTTCCGCACAGGCGATGAGATCACGCTTCCCGTGGATTCTTCGCTGCCGGAGGACGATTCGCTCAGCGGGGTGGTGACCAGCGGATTTGTGGCGCCGGTTCTCTTCAAGGATCAGCGTCGCGGAATCCTCGTGATGGGCCGCACGAAGCCCTCTCCATTTTTTGATGCGGGAAAACTTAAAATCGCACGGATGGTTGCGGAATACCTCGGGATCGTTGTGACCCTTGGCGACCTGCAGAAGCGAAGAGGTTCCGAGGAGCGTGCGCTTCGCGATCTCGAAATCGCCTCGCAGATCCAGCTATCGCTGATGCCCCAGGAGTTTTCGTCCCTGCGAAACCTCGACCTTTACGGCACCTGCCGCCCGGCGCTGCTGGCCGGTGGGGACTACTTCGACGTGATGGTGCTGCCGGATAAGTCCATCCTGTGTGTGATGGCCGATGTGATGGGGAAGGGGCTGCCTGCAGCGCTTCTTGCCAATATGCTGCGCACGACCCTCCACGCGATTGTGGCATCCCAGACGTCCTCCCCGGGGGAAATCCTGACGAAAGCCAACGCCCTCATGAGCCGTGATCTGATCAAGCTGGAAATGTTCATCACAATTGTCTGCGCCTGGATCTCTGCGGACAGGAGCCAAATCCAGCACGCCAGCGCCGGACACCTTGCCAGCATCCTTCAAAGGATGAACGGGGAAATCGTCCAGATTGAAGGGGAGGGGATGCCAGTGGGGATCTTTCACGACAACGTGTATATCTCGCATTCCACGCCGTTCCTGCCCGGGGACCGGCTTCTGCTTTATACCGATGGAATTGTCGAGGCCACTGCGTCCGACGGCTCAATGTTTGAGTTGGAGGGGGTGAAATCCTCCCTGTCCCGTTCCCGGGCGCGATCCTCGAAAGAATCACTTGAGCACCTGCTCAACGAAGTCGCTGCTTTCTCTGGCGATGAGACTCCTTCCGATGACCGGACGGTCGTCCTGATCTCTCGAACCAACTAAAATTTATGTCCCCAGCATCCCTACTAATCGTTGATGATCAGGAGTTGATGATTCGAGTCCTCCAGGCCACCTTGCGCCCGCTTGAGGTAAAAATTCGCACGGCTAAAAGCGGTGCAGAGGCGATACGATGCGTTGGGGAGACCGACCCGCCAAGTGCCATCCTGCTGGACTTTTCGATGCCCGGAATGGACGGTGTTGAGACACTGAGACAAATTCGCAAACTCCCCGGGGGAGCAGCGATTCCGGTCGTCATGCTGACAGCCCGGGACCAAACCTCGATCCGGAAGGATGCCGAGGGATTGGAGGTGCACGCCTTCATCACGAAGCCGTTCAGCCCGACTTCGCTACTTCAAACTCTTCGAGAGATGCTCGGCACAACAGGATCCTGAACACGGGCCCGAGCGGGAAAATATCCGTCCGGCCCGTGGAACCCCGTATTCGGAATCAGCGCTCGTCCAGCGACACGTAGCTCCGCTGTGTGGGGCCGGTATAAACCTGCCTCGGGCGGTAGATCCGCGACTTGGGATCATCCATGACTTCCTTGAAGTTCGCAATCCAGCCCGGCATGCGTCCGATGGCGAACATGACCGTGAACATCTCCGTGGGGATTCCTAGCGCGCGCATGATGATCCCGCTGTAGAAGTCCACGTTCGGGTAGAGTTTGCGCTCGAGGAAGTAGGGATCCTTGAGAGCGGTTTCCTCGAGTTTCAATGCGATGTCAAGGAGCGGGTCATTCTGTTTGAGGCGTGCCAGGAGCTTGTCGCAGCTCGCTTTGATGATTTTGGCGCGCGGATCGTAGTTCTTGTAGACGGCGTGACCGAATCCCATGAGCCGTTTCCCGCCCTCCTTGGATTTTACGCTTTCAAGAAACTTGGATCCGTCGTCCCCTGAGTCGCGGATTTGGCCGAGCATGTCCAGGACCGCCTGGTTGGCTCCTCCATGAAGCGGGCCCCACAGGGCGCAGACTCCTGCCGCAGCACTCGCAAAGATGTTCGCCCGGCTCGACGCCACCATCCGCACGGTGGATGTCGAGCAGTTCTGCTCGTGATCCGCGTGGAGGAGGAAAATCTGGTCGAGTGCGGCGACTGCCTCGGGTTCAAGATCGACGTCGCCGTAGGGCATCGAGAACATCATGTGCAGGAAGTTCGCCGTGTATTTATATTCCGGTTTGGGATAGACGATCGGGAGCCCAAGCGACTTGCGGTAGGCAAATGCGGCGATCGTCCGGACCTGCGAGATCAGCCGGGCGGTATGCCGCTTGAATTTCGAGGGGTCGTAGGGACCGGTCAATTCGCGGGTAAAACATCCGCACGCATTGATCATCGATGAGAGAATGGCCATCGGGTGGGCGTTCGGGGGAAATCCCTCGAAGTGATATTTCATATCCTCATGGAGAACCTGATACTCCGTGAACATATTGGAAAACGAACGCAGTTCGGTGCGGGTGGGGAGGTTTCCGTAGATCAGAAGCCAGGCCACTTCGACAAAAGTGCTTTTTTCGGCGAGTTCCTCGATCGGGTAGCCGCGGTAGCGAAGAATGCCTTCTTCCCCGTCAATGAACGTGATGTCGCTCGTGCAGGAACCGGTATTCCGAAACCCGTCGTCGTAGGTGATCAGTCCGGTCTGGTCGCGGAGCTTGGCAATATCGACGGCATGCTCCTTTTCGCTGCCGATGATGACCGGCAGCTCCGTGATTTTTCCGTCATAGCTAAGAGTGGCTTTTTCGCTCATGGTTTTCAGTTGGGTTCAGGATGTATTATAAATGGAGCGGAGTCGGTCCGCGCACGACACCCTACTGCATACGGCGTGCCGCAATCCACACCAGAACAAAAATATTTTTCCGAGGGTCCTTTTGGCGGACGAGATTACCTGATCAGCCCCCAGCGCGATGTGAACGGCCAGTAAACAAAAAGCCCCCGTCCAGCCACATTCCGCTCGGGCACCGATCCCCAGACCCGGCTGTCGCTCGAGTGGTAGCTGTTGTCTCCCAGTGCAAAATAATGGCCAGGGGGAACCTTGTAAGTCGCGTCCGGGGAGCCCAGATTTGAAAAACGTCCACCTCCCTCCGGGCCGTTGGAATACCCGTTGTAGCCGTCTTTTTCGCTCATCACTCTCAGAAAAACAAATTGCTGAGGAACCTTTCCATCGACGTAGAGCCGGGGCGGATCGATACGCAGCGTCTGACCCGGCATGCCCGCCAGGCGCTTGATGTAATGCTGGGATCCCATCGCGGGATCCAGACCGGATTCGATCTTTGTAATGCCGGTCGTCTTGAAGACAAATACGTCCCCAGCGGCCGGCTTGACGAAGTTGTAGCTGACCTTGTCCACAAAGACCTGATCCCCGGTGTCCATATGTCCGCAGGCTATTGTCTCGCCGGCCTGGTATGCCCGTCCCGGCCGAACATTGAAATATCTGGCCAAAGGTTCCCGCGGCACAAAAAGCGTGGTGGATCCGTTGCGAAAAATGATCTCGGTAAAGGTGAAAAAGTTCGCATACGTGTGCTCCTTCAACCCCATGACCACATCGGTTTCCTTGGCCTTCAGATCAATGTAGTGGCGCCCGAGCCAGACAAATTCAAAGGCTCTCACCAGCAAATTCGGGGGAGGGGTCGTGGTCGGGGTGCCAACAATCCCGAAAAGCGTTGGCTGCATCGAGCCGGTCGGAATTCTAAACGGCTGCAGGATATAGGCCTTGATTCCAGCCGCTATGACAATGGCCACCAGGAAAACCTCAACATTTTCCCGCCATGCAGCATCCTTGGGAGGAGGGGAGATCTTCCCAATCAGTGCATCCAACTCATGAATGGCCTTCTGCACAGAATCCGACCTCCTGGACCGCATCGCCTCCATCAATTCCGAGATTTGGGATTCCACCTTCTCAACTTGATCCTGAGGTAAGATGTCCCGCTTGTAGCTAAGAAACTTCCTCGCACCTTGCAGGTAGTGCTTCGCCTCTTTGATGTATCTTGGTGTTATAAAAATCACTTATGTATATATCTTTAACTATAATAAATACTAACAAAAAGTATTTTTCGGATTGGTTTGATAGCGACACTGAACCGTTGCAATATTCGCAGAGTTCGCGACGATCGCGGTTATTGTGATTTCTGCCGTATTTCTCATCAGTTTGTTTTTAATACCTCAATAAACGCTTCTTGTGGAATATTCACAGTTCCAAACGCTTTCATTCTTTTTTTACCTTCTTTTTGTTTTTCAAGAAGCTTTCGTTTTCTGGTGATGTCTCCTCCGTAGCATTTCGCAATGACGTTCTTCCGCATGGCGCTTACGCTTTCACGCGCGACAATTT
This sequence comes from uncultured Chthoniobacter sp., assembly GCA_964605515.1. Lineage (GTDB taxonomy): Bacteria > Verrucomicrobiota > Verrucomicrobiia > Chthoniobacterales > Terrimicrobiaceae > QYQL01. The sequence continues at coordinate 15,492 of CAZSDC010000021.1, read as the reverse complement.
TTCCTCCGATGGCTGCTTGGATGGCGACTTGGTAAAGTTGAGTGGGAATGACCTCCTTAAGTTTGGAGGCGAGTGCGCGGCCTCTGGCTTCGGCTTTGTCGCGGTGAACGATGCTGCTGAAGGCGTCCACGGGTTCACCATTGACCAGCATGTCGAGTTTGACGAGTTTGCTTGCGCGGTATCCGCCATGTTCGTAGTCCATGGAGCCATAACCGCGAGTGATAGACTTCATTTTATCAACAAAATCCACGAGAATCTCATTGAGAGGGAGCTCAGTTGTCAGCATGACCCGCTTGGTATCGAGCGACTCGGTGTGTTTAATTTCGCCCCGTTTGTCCATGATGAGCTGCATCATGGGAGAGATATACTCATTGGGAATCATGATGTAGCAGACGACGATGGGCTCCCGGATTTCTTCGATCACGCTGAAGTCAGGGAGTTGTTCCGGGTTGTCCACCTTGAGAGTTTCGCCATTTGTGCGAATAATTTCATAGATGACGGAAGGATACGTGGCGATAATATCCATATCAAACTCCCGGCGGAGGCGTTCGATGATGATTTCCATGTGGAGCAGACCGAGGAACCCGCAGCGAAACCCAAACCCGAGCGCGACACTGGATTCCGCCATGTAGTGGAATGCGGCGTCATTGAGTTGGAGTTTACCCATGGCCGCCTTGAGTTTTTCAAAGTCCGCCGTATTGATCGGATAAATCCCGCTGAAGACCATTGGCTGGACGACTTGAAAGCCGGGGAGCGGCGAGTCGGCCGGGTTCCTGGAGCCGGTGAGGGTATCGCCGACTTTGACCTCCATACTGGTCTTGATGTTGGCGATGACGTAGCCGATATCGCCCGCCTGTAATTTTTCACGTATGAAAAACTTCGGGTGCTGAGGTTTGAAGACTCCGACCTCCTTGACATCGTAGGTGGCATTCGTGGCCATCAGTTTGACCGAGTCTCCCGCCTTGATTGTGCCCTGCACCACGCGGGTGTAGATGACAACGCCTCTATAGGTGTCGAATGTCGAGTCGAAGGTGAGAGCCTGGAGCTTGGCGTCGGATTTTCCCGACGGGGCCGGGATCCTTTCAATAATCGCCTCCAAAATGTCCTCGATCCCGATACCCGCCTTCGCGCTTGCCAGAATGGCCTCATCTGCGGGGATTGCCAGAATGTCCTCCAGTTGTTTCTTTGCGGTTTCGACGTCCGCATTGGGAAGGTCGATTTTGTTGATCACCGGAATGAGTTTGAGCCCTTGTTTTTCCGCCAGGTGGACATTGGCAACTGTCTGGGCCTCGACTCCCTGGGCGGCATCAATGATCAACAGTGCCCCTTCGCAGGCAGCCAGCGAGCGGGAGACTTCATAGGAAAAATCCACATGTCCTGGAGTGTCCGACAGGTTGAGCCGGTAGTGGTGGCCGTTCTTTCCCTTGTAGTCCATGGCGATCGGATGCGCCTTGATGGTGATGCCCCGCTCGCGCTCCAGGTCCATGGCGTCGAGCAACTGCTCCTGGGCCTCACGCTTTTGAATCGTGCCTGTAAATTCCAGCAATCGGTCGGAGAGCGTGGTCTTGCCGTGATCAATGTGCGCAATGATGCAGAAGTTGCGGGTGTTTTTTATGGACATCAGAAGGACCGGGAATATCGGGCAGAGGAGGGGAGCGGTCAATCCCGCGTTGTCCGATCTTGCGGGAAACCGGAGATTGGAGCACGTTGATCAGGTCCTATGAGTGAGCGCCCGACTACTTTCCGAGTGAATATTCAGGTCGTCCAAATGATTGCGCTGGTGTTTGTGGCTCTGATTGTTCCGTTGACATTAGTCATTCTCAGCTTCCGGCAGTATTCTGCCCCCCCGAAATCCGCAGTTCCGGAGACGCAGGGGTTGCGAGCAGCCCTTGAGCAAGCCGCAGATAAAACCTGGCAACAACCGCCTCCGATGTCGGACGGTCGAAGCGTTTTTCTCTTCAACGCCCAGGGCAGCGAGGAGGAGGCCAGAAAGGCTTTGGAGCAAGCCGCAAGGAAGCTCAACGGGGTTGCGCTCCCGATAGCCGCCGGCCCGCGCGGGGAGGAGCGCGTTCTTGTGACGATTCCCAGCGCCAGCAGCCAGGGTTTTGAGTCAGGCGCGCTTCGAAACTTTACGCTCTCGGTGCAAGGAAACCCGACAGGGGAACGCCAGCTCTACGAGATTGTCTTTCCCTTGCCATGATCGCCACGGTTTTTGCCCTTGAGTTTGAAAGTGCCGGGTTCCGAGCCATGCAACACCGTCGGCTTTGCGTCTCAGTCTGGACACTTGGCGTCACAGGGCCGCGCTGTGCTGCCGCTTTGCAGCGGATGATTGCAAAGAACCGTCCGGAGATTGTTGTCTCGTCAGGCTTCTCGGGAGCGCTCCAGGCAGGTCTGGAATTGGGAACCGTCGTCATCGGTGAAAACTTTTCCGACCCACAACTTGTCCGACGCGTTAAGTCGGTGGGCGATCATCTCAGCGGCCCGATCTCCACCGTCCCAGAGGTTTTGGAAACATCAGACGCTAAAATGCGCCATGGATTGAGTTCGGGTGCTCTCGTCGGTGATTTGGAATCCTTACACCTCTATGAAGTTTGCCGTCAGGCAGGGATTCCCATGTTATCCGTCCGCACCGTCAGCGACACCATCGAGCAAGATATGCCAATACCTGCCGATGTCTTGATCAACCCGGAAACGGGAAAAACCGATCCATCTGCCATCTTTCAATATCTCTTCCGCCATCCCACCAAAGCTGCCGAGTTCGCAAAACTCGTCCGCGGAGCAAGATGCGCCCAACAGTCACTCGCCGCCGCGCTCGAAGCTATTCTCCCAGCCGTTCTCCGGCAGAAGTAGCTAAACGAGTGCCTCAACCGCACCTAGTCTGGGAAATCAGACCATTGGCCAGCACTCGGTGAACCCATCACGCCATTTCACGCAGCCACCCATCTCAATTATACACTACATATATTATATGATGGTATAGATATGCAGCTTGTTTTGCGCGGGTTATCCGGGTGTTAACAAGTTGTGAGCGAGACAGCCTCGCGGCTCCAACTAGCTGGCGACTTTTAGTTTTGTTCACACCTCCGCAGGCGCTTTGTCCGTTATCAGGACTCTAAAGTCCACCGTGCTTCCAAATTGAGAGGAAGAGACGAAGGCACATATAGGCCCCAAACAGGAGTCCGATGGCTCCGGGGACGCTGACGTGAGCGATGTGAGGTGGCACGGAAGCCAGAATCACGATACTTGAGCAAATCAGTATCGAAGCAGTCAGGATGGCATTGGCAAGGCGGTTGGCGATGGAATCCATGGTAGTTCTGAGAGGCTCAAAACCTTTGGGGTCGATCTTGTGCTCGAGTGGAATATTGATCTTCCCGCGTCTGATGCTTTGGTAGAGTTGACGGAAGTCCCCAGGAAAATCCCTGAGAAAATCGAGCATTTCAACCGCGACCCCTTTCAGGATCGTGCCGACACGGCCTGCACCGAATTTCCCGACTAGGACACGGGTGGCATAGGGCTCACCAAGCAGGATAAAGTTGAGTTCCGGGTCCAAAGCTCGGCCGATAGCTTCGACTTGCGCGAGAGCCTTGATGCCAAGATAAAAGGCGGGTTTCATCCGGAGGTGGTTGTCACGAAGCAAGTCCAATAGACTGTTAAGAACAGCGCCTAAGCTTATGTCTTTCAGCGGCTTGTTAAGGTTTTGCTCGGCGAACTTTTCCACCTCTGCCTGGAGGAGCATCTGGTCCTTTGCAATTCCTTCTTCAGAGAGATCGAGAATAGAACGGGTCGTCTGGGCATGGTTTTTCTCACCCAAGCCGCTGACAAGAAGCGCGATGCTCTCCCTCATCTGCGGGGTAAATTTCCCCATCATTCCATAATCGTAGAGGACGATTCGCGAGTCGGGCAGTATTGTCATGTTTCCCGGATGCGGGTCCCCATGGAAGAAGCCATGTTCAAAGATCTGCTCGTAAATCAAGCCGGTCATGGTGGCCGCAAGTCCGGCAGGATCGGTATCCTGCGCCCGCAAAGCCTCCGCGTCGGTGATCGCAATACCTGTGATGTAATCCATCGTAAGAACCCGGCAGGTGGAATGGTCGCGATAAATCTTAGGGACCCGAATGTGGGGATTGCCCTCGAATTGTTCTGCGAACCGTTCTGCATTTGACGCTTCGTTCTCGAAGTCCAACTCCCGTTGAAGCGTCTCGGTGAACTCCTGCACCACCCCGGTAGGATTCAGTCCGGCAGCCTCGGGAACGTGTTTTTCCACGAACTTTGCCAAGTCGTGCAGGATGGCCACATCGAGCGAAATGGTTTTCTCGATATCCGGTCGCTGGACTTTGATCGCGACCGGGGTGCCATCCTTAAGAACCGCTTCGTGCACTTGGGCGATGCTTGCACTTCCGATGGGTCTCTCGTGAAAATCGGAAAACAGCGTCCGCATCGGATGTCCGAGTTCCTTTTCGATAATCTCGCGGGCCTCTTTGGCAGGAAATGGCGGAACCCCGCTCTGCAATTTGGTAAGCTCGATAAAATAATCGTCGGTGATCAGATCGCGGCGACTGCTGAGAATCTGACCGAATTTGATGAACGTGGGACCGAGTTCCTCGAGAGCCAGGCGGAGACGTTCAGGGAGAGGCTTGGAGAGGACTTTGTCATCCGGGTGAATGCGGATGGTTGCATCCTCGATGTGGAGGATGTGCTGAAGGGCGACAAGGCGCAGGACATCCGCAAATCCGTATTTGAAGAGGACCGACAAAATCTCGCGATAGCGCGGAAGGTGGTTGTACAGATCAACTGCAGATCGCAAGGTGTCAAAAATCACCCCCCCACCCTATCTCTCAAAACGGGCAAAGGAAAAGCGCCTATTTCACAATCCCGCCCTCAACCATTGCGGGCTGACGAAAGCGAGCGAACGGCTTTTTCCAAGGCATCGGCCAGTTCCGGACGGCGGATCGGCTTGCTCAGGTAATCGTTCATTCCGGCGTCCAAGCATCTCTGTCGGTCCCCGGACATGGCATCCGCCGTTAATGCGATGATGAAGGAGGACGGGTGATCCGGGTGTAGTTTTTCGAATGCTCGGATCTTGGCTGCGGCTTCGACGCCCCCCATGACCGGCATTTGCAGGTCCATAAAGATGACATCGTAGGGTTTGTTTTCATGCGCTTCCGCTCCTGCCAATCCATCCTCCGCGGAGTCGCTTTCAAACCCGAGAGAGAGGAGCATGCGCTGGGCGAGCATCCGGTTCACCGCATTGTCTTCTACGACAAGAAGCCTCCAGTCTGCACTTCGCCCGCCCGACTTTTTTGCCGCCGGTCCGGGGGAAGTCTCCGGGGACGCTTCAGGCTGTTCTGCGAACACAGGTATTGTCACAAGAGGGAGTTCGAGAGCGAAGAGGCTCCCGGCCGGAGTAGACCTGACTAGAGACACGTCACCGCCAAGCAACTCCGCAAGGCGTTTGCAGATCACGAGCCCAAGGCCGGTGCCACCGAATCTGCGGGTTGTCGAGGAATCCGCTTGGGAGAAAGGTTTGAACAAACGTGCGACACGGTCGGGGGGGATGCCGATACCGGTATCCGAGACCTCCACGAGCAACGGGAACCGTCCATCCTCTGGATCGCGGTCGTTCCTTTTTGCGGAAACAATCACCTCCCCGGAAGGGGTGAATTTCACCGCATTCCCGATCAGGTTGAGGAGGATCTGGCGCAATCGGCCGGGATCGGTGCAGAGGGATGTCGGGATGGAATCCTCCACCTCCGTGCGGAGTTTCAGGCCCTTCGCCTGGGCCGTCGCACCGTATAGATCCACCACATCCCGAAGGCATGCCCGAACGTCCACCGACGAAGGCTGGATCGGCATTTTTCCCGATTCGATCCGCGAGAAATCCAGGATGTCGTTCAGGAGGACCAGCAGGGCGTCTCCGCTCCTGCGGATCATGTCCACCTGCTCTTTCTGAATCGAATCCAGAGAGGTCTCCGTCAGAAGGTCTGCAAAGCCGAGAACGCTGTTGAGCGGAGTGCGAATCTCATGGCTCATTACGGCGAGGAACTCGCTTTTCGCCCGATCGGCGGCTTGGGCGGCCTCCTTTTCGCGAATCAGTTCCTGCTCGGCTTGCTTTCGCGCAGTGATGTCCAGGCCGGCTCCCCGATATCCGGTGACCTGCCCGAGCACATTACACACCGGCACGCCGTTCACGCTCAGCCAGATGATCGCTCCGTCTCCCCGAATCATTCGGTGCTCGAAATCCCTAAACGACTTCTTGTCGTGCACCAAGGCATCGGAGATCTTCCGGACGGATTCCGCATCCTCGGCAGGTACAAAGGAAAGGGCATGCCGTCCGATCATTTTGTCCATCGGATATCCCAGGACATCCAGCACGCGATCGGAGAGGTAGATATAGTGTCCTTCGGAATCCACTTCCCAAATATACTCGCCAGCAGCCTCCGAGACGTCGCGCAGGCGCTGTTCAACTTCCCTGAGCGGCGTGAGATTGAGAATTGTTCCTACCGCGAGAGATTGCCCGGGACTGACCTGCACATGCTGCCCACGGTCGAGCAGCCAGTAAGTTCGATTGGTCTTTCCAAAAACACGGTATTCCACATTCCATTTTGCGCCATCCGCACCGTTCCAAGCTGATTTGCATCTTGGGACGTCATCGGGATGGATGCAGGCGATCCAGTCCGTTCGGCTTTGTGGCACATCGTCCTTGTCCGACCAGCCGAGATCCGACAGATTGCCCTGCCACGAAAGCCCGTCTGTCGACGGGGTGTATCTGTAAATCGCCTCACCGATGGCCCCGACAAGGGCCTTTTCTGTGATTTTAACGCTGGCGAGTTTTTCTGCGTCGGCCAAATTCCGCCGGCGAAAGGAATACACCGCGAGACCTACGGTGAGCGAGACAGCTGCCCCGATCAAAACCGATGACCAAGCCGCAGAGCGTAGCGAGGCAAGCGTTGGTTGCAGCCGATCCGCAGTGGACTCCACGACCAAAACTCCTTGGGGATGGCCGGTCCCGGACATAATGGGAACCATGGCAACAACCAGCGACTCTGCGGAGCCGGGATAAGCGATTTCCCCCACCCATCCTTTTCCGGTTGTCTGAACGGACAGCGCGCAGAAATAGATGGTTTCCTTGCTGAAATCGCCGCTCGTCCCGGGCTGGAGGGGAAGTCTCTCCCATGTTCTGGCGGGAAAACCTTCACTGTCCAATACCATGCGCGGGATTTCCTGATCAAACGCCACGGTGTAGATCCGGGAGAGCAAAGGCTCGCTGGCTTTGGATTCTTTGAGCGGCCTCTGCAATTCCCCGTAATCTCTTGCCCGCAACTGGCCGGGAGGTGTCCGGGTCAGCCTCTCGTGTTCCATCGCGTTCAGCGCGTTTGCTGTCCTCCAAGCGATCGATTCCATACGCTGGCGGTTATGGATGTTGTTCCTCGCGCTGGCCTGATCGTAAATAAAATACGCCGAGGCGATGAAGCACAGGAGAACCGACATTCCCACGTAAAGGGCGTCCTTGAATGGGCTTGTCTGGGTCGACAGGGAGATTTTCACGGCTCAAATGCCTTTACTGCCACGGAAAAATCCGCATGCAGCAAGTTCCGATGCGTGGTGGAGAACCGGGGGTTGAACTTGTTTGGCGGCATTAGAGTTCGGAATCCATTCCGGGAATCCATCAATGCAATCAGGCGCGTTTGAGTGTCGTTCCTTGGAGGCTGCGAAAGGCTTTTCGTTGTGCGGGGGAGAGCACCTGCAGGCACTTGGCGGACTGCTTGATCCGATAGTTTCTCAATGTCGCCAGCCGTTCCTGAAGCGTCAGGTTCCCTTTTTCAAACGAGTTTGTCACACGGCTGGCAAAAGCCTCCCCGTTGGAACGGATTTGTCCGAGAGCGGCTATTTGGCTGCTGCTGAGCCCGAGCAGTTTTTGCTCGTCGGGCTGGAACAGCATCAGCCCGCCCAAGATCTGCCGTTCGATCTGCACGAGGCGCGCGTGCTGCTGCGGGGTCAGCACAGCAACGGCTTTCTCATTGTATCGGTTGATGAGGGATTTCACCGTCGAGTTGGCGGCGGATTTCTCCACCTGTGTCGCAGGTGGCCGCGTGGTGATCAGGTGCGCATCTGCCTTGAAATTCGACCGAATCTTGTCGAGCTGGTCGCACTGGCTTTTTGTCAGTTTCAGTTCATTTCTCACGGAATCCAAACCCAGCAGCACAGCCACGGATCCCGGGTGCCCCGTGGTGGTTGCTGCCGGAAGGGGGGCGGTGAGAAGCAGGAGGATAAGCAGGATCGCTGAGGGCAACAGGAGAGGTGATTTCATAGGGATTTTTCGATAATGCCTTCCAACTTGACGATGTCGGCTGCAAATTTCCGGATTCCTTCAGCAAGTTTGTCCGTAGCCATCGCTTCCTCGTTCAGCATCCACCGGAACAGCTTCTCGTCGAGAGAAATCCTTTCGGCGACAGCGCCTGCAGCGGCCGCAGGGTCGAGTTTGCGGACGATGACTTTGTCCGAGCCTTGCAATTCCTCCAGAAGATCCGGGCTGATGGTGAGAAGATCGCACCCGGCAAGTGATTCGATTTGCCCGACATTGCGGAAACTTGCGCCCATGACCTGCGTCCTGTATCCGAACTTCTTGTAATACGTGTAGATCTTTTCAACGGACTGCACTCCCGGGTCGTCGGCTCCGGAGTAGTCCTTGCCGGTTGTTGCCTTGTAATAGTCATAGATCCGGCCCACGAAAGGCGAGATGAGGCGCACTCCGGCATCGGCGCAGGCAATAGCCTGGGCCAGTGAGAAAAGAAGTGTCAGGTTGCAATGAATCCCTTCCTTTTCGCAGATCTCTGCCGCGCGGGCACCTTCCCACGTCGAGGCGATCTTGATCAGAATCCGCTCCCTCGGAGTCCCGGATTTTTCGTAGAGAGAGATCAAGTAGCGTGCCTTCTTGACCGTCGCCTCCACGTCAAAGGACAGTCGCGCGTCAACCTCAGTGCTCACCCGGCCCGGCACGATGGCGAGAATCTCACGACCAAAAGCGACGAGCAAATCATCAATAATCGCACCCAGGAGCGATGCACCAGCCAATGAACTGCCCCGGTTATCCGCAATCACCTTGTCCAGGAGGTGCTTGTATTCCGCCTGCTGAACAGCCTTGAAGATCAGCGTCGGATTTGTTGTGGCATCCTGGGGGGCATACTTCCTGATGGATTCGAAGTCCCCGGTGTCCGCAACGACGGTGGTAAATTGTTTGAGTTGTTCGAGGGTGTTTTGCTGTTGGCTCATCGTGAGAAGTGGAGTCTGATCAAGTCCGGTGCAGCTTGCGCTCGCTCCGGTTCAAAAGCAACATGCAAATGCCGCCGTCGCAGGGGTGCATCTTTGGCTGCATTCGACTGGACTTTTGGATAGTCACTGGCGACATTCAATCGCTCAGACAGTATGCTCGGTCAGCTTATCACGTTTCTCGAATGAAGTCCTCCCTGCGCCTCCCGGCACTTCCGGGCATTCTTGAACAGCTCCAACCCTCCAGAGCGCGGGATGTCGTTGTTCCCGAACCGGAAGATGGTTCCACGCCGGAGCGGGCGTATCTCGCCGCGGTTCGAAAAGCTCATCGGGACGATTGCATCGTCCTCCCTCCAGGGAGTTACCCCGCCACAAAAATTACCAGATCCCTGACAATTCGAGCCGCGCGTCCCGGCACTGTCGAATTCCGCGGCCCCGCCAAAGGTCCCGCCATTGTTATGGACGGAGACCACACGCTCTTCCTCACGGGGATTCAAATTGTTCCTGGAGAGCCGGACAGCTTGGCTTTGGCTCAGAGCCAAGGGTGCGTGATCTTCTCGAACTGCCAGATCTCCGGCGGCATTCAATCTTCCGGAGCCAACACCTCGGTGTATCTGGAAAATTCCCGGCTCGAACGTGCCGAGGCGGGACTGATCCTCTCCGCTGGCGCACAGGGTGAACTGCTGGGGTCGACCATTTCCGGCTGCCAGGTGGGAATCTCCGTTGAGCGGGACTCAGGATTCAGCAGCTTCCATTCGCGGATCGAGGGTTCTTTCCGGAATGAAGACGGGAATCCGGGAGCGGGCCTGCATGCGGAGGCTGCCCGGATTTATTGTGCGGGAACGCTCTTTATTGAAAACCAGCTGGGAGCGCATTTCGTGGATTGCAAGGAAGCGACCTTGCTGTTTTGCGAGTTCGAGCGGCAGATCATGGGCGGACTGATGATGAAAGGTGGCGGCCCCCTACATCTGCACGGGTGCGTTTTCGGCGAGCAGGCATCAAAGAATTACGCCCACATCACGCTGGAGCAAGTCACGGCTGCGGTGGATTATTGCAGCATGGACGCCTCTGCCGGATTGGACGTGCAATCGATACAGGGTCATCTGACCCAGCGCAGCGAAGCACCTCAGGAGAAAGATTCTCACGGCGATGCTCTTTCCTCGGTGCTTGCCGAGATTGATCAAGTGATCGGCATGAGTGCGTCCAAACAGGTCATGGAGACACTGCTGCACCAGGCCCATGCAGCTATCCAGCGCCGCAAGCGGGGGCTGCCGGTCCCTTCGGTGAAATACCACTGCATTTTCGAAGGCGAGGAAGGGAGCGGATGCCGGCATGCTGCGAGGCTGCTATTCAAGTCGCTTGGCACACTGGGTATTATTACGCCAGGAGGGAAGATTGTGGAGACCACAATGGAGGAACTGCTTCTTGACGGGGGTGCTGCCGCTCGCGTCGTCGAGTCCGCTCGCGGGGGAATGGTTTTGCTTCATTCTCCCGCAGTGGTCGAGCGCCATGGCTCCCGCCTCTCATCCTCGAAGGCGAGGGAAGTTTTGCGTGCAGTCCTGTCGGCCTGCGCAGAAGACACCATTTTGATTTTCACCGGCGCGCGCGACAGCATCCGCCCGATTTTGCGGAGTTCGGCGGAGGCCGAGGAACTCTTCCGCGCCACGCTGCTCTTTTCACTCCCCTCGCCTCCCGAACTTGCCGAAATGTTCGTGACCCTGGCAGCAGACCTGCACGTCCGGCTGACAACCATGGCAAAAATAAAAATCCTCCTTGCCCTGCATATGCTCGACGATCGCAGGGACCGGCGGTTCCTCAGCGCGGTGGGGGTCGCCAAGCTTTTCGACCTCACGCAGAAAAGGTATTTCGAACGCTGCAGCCGGGTGAGGAATTTCGACCTGCCTTTGGAGGCGGTCGATCTCGATGTGCCCGTAGAAAAAAATGCCGACGCCGTCCTCTTGGGACAGCCGGAGTTTGTGACCATCTGCCCGAAGTGTGAAAGCGAGAACCCTTGGATCCCGGGCCAGCCTCGTTACGCCCGGTGCGCCAACTGCGAGCAGTCCTGGGAAGCCGGTTGGGGAATTTGGAAGCCTTCGTCGTATTATCGCAGGCTCAATCAGGATGAGGAGTCGCCCGTGCCGATCGGCCTGCCGCCTCATCGGGGGCGGGCTGCAATTTCGGGCTGACGGGGCGGAAGTCAGTTCGTGGGGGCAACGGCCGGCTGCGCTTTCGGCGGTGCCTGCTTGACAGCGAGCAGGAGATTGGACTCCCCTACCCTCCACTTGTATCCGGCACCGAAGGCAAGAGGAGCAGCGCTGGTTCGATAGGCATCAATCAACTTCGGCTGGTGGTATTGCTTGAAGATATCGAGGGTTCCGGTGTAGGTGCCGAAGAACCACACCCGCCAGGCACCATCCTGAAAAAATGAAAACGGGATTCCAGAATCGTCCTGAAGCACCGAGCGGGCTTGGCGCAACAGGAAACCTCGGATTGTGGAAAAGTAGGATTCGTGCAGCAGATAGGAAGCGGCCTTGAGATAGACGTTTCCCAGACCGAATCCCTCCGCCCAACGGAGAAGCCCGCTTTTGCCGTGCAGTTCATCGTCCGCGACATTGGCCTGGACGTAATGGATCCGCTGCGGGGCGGAGAGTGGATTCTTACGGAATGTGATTCTCACGCCCGAAAGCTCGCCCTTTACCGGGTGGGGCGCCGCACCATATTCCAGAGAGTGCCCATCTCCCCTCACCCCGAAATACGAGACATCAAGCACCTCGCAGCCGCTCATTGCCAGGAAGGAGAGCATGATCGGTGTGACCCCCTTGAATTCGCCCGCATCGAGCTCTGCCCGCATGTCTTTGGTGATAAAAAAGCCGAACGAAAGAATCACATCGGTGGATTTTCGAAGGCTTGCCAGCGCAGCATTCAATCTCTGCGGCGGGATCGGACCGGGGTCGGGAACATCGCCGACGGGCTCCAGCCCCCCCATAATAAAATCGGAAGCGTCGGGGAAAAAGGCGAGCGGCGAGATCGCGTCCGGTCCCCCAAAAAAGTAGATCACAGGATCGGCTGGCGAAATTTTCGGGGCAAGCTCCTGCGCTGACCAGAGCCGCATCGGAGAAAAATAGTGCTCGTTGTAACGGGACCACATTTTTTCGAATGCCGCGGCATGTTCCCGGTAGGCGGCGGCCTGCTGCAGACCGGCGAGGGGCTCATTGGGAGACAGTGGATATCCGGCAAGAAACTTTGCCTTCGCATCCCATGAGGAATTTGAAAGATCCGCCGGCAGGGCCTTCCTTACCTCCTGTCCGAAGGCTGCCGCGCCAAGGACGAACAGTATAATGAATGTCCGCATCATCATTTGGTAGCGTGCTCCCGACGCACAAGGAAATACAAACCTGCTCCCGCTGCCATCGTGAGAATCCCTGCAAAGGCCTGCACCGGGCGCTCAACGAGAGTATATGCGAGGCTGAACAGCCCGACACCAAGGAAGACCAATGGCACGATCGGCACCCAGGGACAACGGAACGGTCGAGCAAGCGAGGGCTCGCGCGCTCTTAAAACCAACAGGCCGACAACGGTCAGGCAGGCGCAGGATATCAAGGCGAATTCCGCATAAATGAGGACGGCCTCAAACGACGAGGACACCAGGAGCACGAGGACAATGAGCGTCTGGAAACCCAGTGCACGCCGGGGCACTCCCCCGGAAGACTTTCCCGAAAACCAAGCGAGCGCCCGGAAATCCTCCCCGGCCGTCTGGGCCACTCGTGGCCCGGTCCATGTCAAGGCACTCAGAGCCGCGACGAGTCCGGCCGCAATCACGCACGCCATGAGCCGGCCTCCTGCCTCACCGAACAAATGCCGTGCAGCGATTTCGCCGACCTCCACTTTCCCCGCAAACTCTGCCGGAGGAGCACTGGCGAGGAATACGGCGTTCAGGGCGACGTAAAGAACTGTCACCGCCACGGTCGCGGACATCAAAGCCTTGGGAATCGTTTGCCCGGGCGACCTGACCTCCCCGGCGATATAGACTGCGGAATTCCACCCCGAGTAGGCATACATCACGAACATCAGCGATATTGCAAATGACGGGCTGAGGATCAGGCCGAGGTCTCCATGCTTCGGTCGAAAATCCGCGCCGGGAGCAAGTGTCACGCCGACGATGATGAAGAAAAGGATCAGGCCGGCCTTGAATGCGGTGGCGACAAGCTGGAATCTCCCGCTGACCCTCAAGGTCATCCCGTGGACAATTGCCAGGGCCAGAACCACGCAGACCGAGGACAATAATGGCGGCACCCCGGGGAATGCCGAAGCCACATACTTCCCGAATGCCATCGCTCCCAGCGCGACAGGCGCAGCAAACCCCACAAAGACGGAGATGACCCCGGCCATCAGCCCCAGTGCCGGATGAAAAATCCGCGAAAGAAAATGATACTCCCCGCCTGACCTCGGTAGTGCAGCCGCCAATTCCGCGTAGCTCAGTGCTCCGCAGAGCGCCACCCCGCCCCCCAAGGCCCATAGAACGAGAATCACAAAAGGGGACGGCAGGGAGCCGACCTGAAACCCCAGACTCGTGAACACCCCGGTCCCCACCATGCTTGAAAAAACCAGCGTAGCGCACACCCAGAACCCCACCCGTTGCACCCCATCAGTCATTCTTTGTCGAGATGAAAGCGGTGCAGAAGCCGGTGCACGAAAGGAGCGATGATCAATGTGGCAATGCCGATGAAAGCGAGCCCGGAAAACAAGGCGTAGCAGGAGGCGAACACCTTTGCTGTCGAGGACCGGAGCGGGGAAACAGGCCCCATGCCGCCCAGGATCATCGAGGCATCCATCAGCGAGTCGATCCAACTCAAGTCTCCCAGATAGTGATACCCCAGCACCCCGATGCCTAGGGCTGCTCCAATGATCAGCAGCGCAAGAAAAAGGTGATACGCCACCCGCTTCACAAATGCCGCCGAACTGATCAGCGGGCGCTTCCGGTTTTCATACATGGGCACGTGTGTTGCTGGACAAAGGACTTTTACTATCAGCCTCGTCCTTTGGTGGCGATTGTTTGTTTGCCGGAACCTTGGAAATCTCCGGTTTTTCCGGATATCACGGCCGTTCCGAATCGTTTTGCTTGATGCGCGCGTCAGAAAAACAGAGAAATCACGGGATGATTGAGATGACGACGAGGCAGGCGGAGCAAATCCCGGCCGCATTTGAAGTGGAGGCGGACGAATTGGTCAGCCACTATCCGGTGTCCAAGCGCAGCGCGTCGCTGCCGCTTTTGCACCTGTGGCAGAACCATTTCGGATTTGTGGATGACAGCGGGGTCGAGTGGATCGCAGCGAAGTTGGACCTGACGCCGATCAACATCCTTGAACTGGTCACGTTTTACCCATGGTTCCGCCGCGAGGCCGCAGGGAAGGTCGTTATCCGCGTGTGTCGGACGCTCGCCTGCGCGATGGCCGGAAGCTACGACGTGAAGGACAAATTCTGCGAGGCGGTCGGGCTCGATCCGCATGCGGAACACCACGGGTTCGGCACGGCGCCTCCCACAACGCCCGATGGAAAATTCAGCGTGGAATTTGTGGAATGTCTGGCTAGTTGCGGCAGCGCACCGGTCGCACTCATCGGCGACGACCTCGTCGAAAACATCAATCCTGCCAACGTCGCCGCCCTCGTTAAAAATCTCCAATAGCTATGTCCGCCTTGCTCCCGATCCCTCACCCGAAAGAGCGTCGAATCATTTTCGAGAACCTCACCAAGCCGGGCTATGCGCCGGATATTGACACCTATCTCGCCCACGGCGGATACGAATCGTTGAAGAAGGCTGTCACCATGAAGCCGGGCGAGATCGTTGATGCCGTGAAGGCCGCGAACCTCCGGGGGCGCGGAGGCGCGGGATTTCCCTGCGGGACAAAGTGGAGCTTCATCAAATACGACGATGGCAAGCCGCACTACATCGTCGTGAACGGCGACGAGTCCGAACCAGGAACTTTCAAGGATCGCTACATCCTGCACCAGGATCCCCACCAACTCATCGAGGGGCTTGCCATTTCCGCCTTCGCAACGAATACCCGCCTCGCCTATATATACATCCGTTGCGAGTTCCCGCATGCCGCCAGAATCGTTTGGAATGCGATCAAGGAGGCCCGCGCGAGAGGATTCATCGGAAAAAACCTGTTGGGGACAGGGTTTGACCTCGACATTTTTGTCCACCAGGGTGCCGGCGCCTACATC
>CAZSDC010000020.1:0-29565 GCA_964605515.1 uncultured Chthoniobacter sp. | reverse complement strand
GGCTCGGCGGCATCCCGCAGATGAACACCTACGGCAGGCTCTATCTCGCGCTGCTCGGACAGTTCCCATGGGAATATGTGCCAACCGTGCCGCCGGAAATCTTCCTGCTGCCGAACTGGTTTTTTTTCAATATCTACGAGATGTCGTCCTGGAGCCGGACGATCATCGCCCCGCTCTCCATCCTCAACCATTTCAAGCCGGTCCGCACGCTGCCCCCCACCCTCCACCTCCACGAACTTTACCCGGCCGGCCTCGAGAACACCGACCTCTCGCTGAAAAAAGATCCCCGGTTCTGGGCGTGGAGAAATTTTTTCCTGCGCTGCGATGCGGCACTCAAACTCTACAACCGGTTCCCGTTTCATCCCCTGCGCCGTCGGGCCCTGAAAAAGGCGAAAGTGTGGATGACCAAGCGAATGGGCGAGGGAAGCGAAGGGCTCTCGGCCATTTTTCCCGCGATGCTCAACGCGATGATGGCCCTGCGGGTGCTCGGCTACGCGGATGACCATCCGCTCGTAAAAAAAGCCTGGGCCGATTTCAAGGGCCTGTTTGTCGAAGATCCGGAAGATTTCCGCATACAGCCGTGCCTGTCCCCGGTTTGGGATACGGCGATCACCACAATCGCGCTCGGAGAGTCCGGCATCGGCAGAAAACACCCTGCGTTGCAGCGAGCGGCGAAGTGGCTTGAAGAGCGGGAAGTCCGGTTCTGCGGCGACTGGGCCGTCCGCATGCCGGGCCTCGAACCCAGCGGCTGGGCATTCGAGCATGAGAACAAATACTATCCGGACACCGACGATACGATGATGGTGCTCATGGCGCTCCGGCAGGTGGAGCCTGAAGATGAGTTTGCACGGAACGCATTATTTGATCGGGCGCTTAAGTGGCTCATGGCGTTCCAGTGCCGGGACGGTGGCTGGGCGGCATTCGACAAGAATGTCACCGCCTCGTGGCTGGAGCACGTGCCTTTCGCCGATCACAACGCCATCCTCGATCCCACATGCAGCGACCTCACTGCGCGGGTGCTGGAACTTCTCGGGGCCATCGGCCACGACCCTCGCACACCCGAAGTCCGCCGCGCCCTCGACATGCTCCGGAGAACCCAGGAAACCGATGGCTCATGGTATGGGCGCTGGGGCGTCAACTACATCTACGGCACATGGCAGGCACTCCGCGGGCTGGCCGCCATTGGAACCAACATGGACGCGGAGTGGATCCGGCGCGGCCGCGACTGGCTCGAGAGTTGCCAGAACGATGATGGCGGTTGGGGAGAGACGTGCGAGAGCTACAATTTTCCCGCGCTCAAAGGCCGCGGCCCCAGCACCGCCAGCCAGACCGCCTGGGCGCTCATGGGGCTTTGCGCGTGCGGCGACGCATCGCGCGAATCCATTGTCAACGGCGTGGATTGGCTCGTCAAAACTCAAAATCCCGACGGTTCATGGACCGAAGATTACACCACCGGCACCGGTTTCCCGGGCGTTTTTTACCTGAAATACGACATGTATCGGAACCACTTTCCCCTGCTCGCGCTGGCGACATTTGCCAGAATGGAAGGCTCGCCTTGAATCTCTACGCTGACATCCTTCGCCCTTGCTTGTTCCGCTTTGAACCGGAAACCGCGCACCATCTCGCACTTGCCGGGCTAAGGTTCACACCCGCACCGGTCCTGCGCGCCATGTTCGGCTCCCCAGCGGAAAAACCTGTCCGGCTTTTCGGACTTACTTTTCCGAACCCCGTGGGCCTGGCGGCGGGCATGGACAAAAATGCCGAGGTCCTTGGCACATGGGAGGCGCTGGGGTTCGGGTTCGTCGAGGCCGGCACGATCACGGCGCGCGGACAGCCCGGAAACGACAAGCCGCGCTGCTTCCGCTATCCCCCGCAACAGGCGCTCATCAACCGCATGGGTTTCAACAACCCCGGCGCAGAGGCTGTCGCCCACACGCTGACAAAACTCAAGTCCTCGGGCCGGTGGCCACGAATTCCTGTTGGCATGAATATCGGGAAATCAAAAGTGACCGCGCTTGAGGACGCGCCCGCCGACTACGCAGCCAGTTTCAGGCAGCTTCTCCCGTTCGGAGATTATTTTGTCATCAACGTCAGCTCGCCGAACACCCCCGGACTCCGACAGCTTCAGGACCGCGATTCGCTCGCCGCCATCGTCCGAACGCTTCAGAGCATCGATGACTCGAAGCCGCTGCTCGTAAAAATCGCACCCGACCTCTCCGATGATGCCGTGAAAGACATGGCCTCGCTTGCGGAAGCCGAAAAACTCGACGGCCTGATCGCCACGAACACCACGCTCGACCACTCGTCCGTGCCCGCCGCCCGCGACCAGACCGGCGGACTCAGCGGTTCACCGCTCCGCTCCCGGTCCACGGAAGTGCTCCGCATTCTGCGCGCCCACACCACACTTCCGATCATCGCATCCGGTGGAGTCATGAGCGCGGAATCCGCCCGCGAGAAACTCGACGCAGGCGCCTCGCTCGTCCAAATTTACACTGGCTTCATCTACCGCGGCCCGGGCCTGATCCGCGAGATCGCCGAAGCTTGGGATATCCGGAAAAGCAGCTGAATGCTCAAATCGTAGCGAGAAATTCTTTCGGAATTCCTCCGCATCGTGATTGAATGCACTGATGCCATTGATTTCCTCCGAATTCTCAGCAGGCATCGGCACCATCACGCTCCGGAATCCAGCCAAGCGGAACTGCCTCAGCGGGGAGATGGTCTCCGAAATCCTTTCCGCGCTCGAGGATTTTGAAAAGCAGTCTGCTATCGTCGTCGTTCTCCGGGCGGAGAAAGACGCGAAAGTCTGGTCGGCCGGCCATGATGTCAACGAGCTCCCGAAACCCGGGCGCGATCCTCTGCCCTATGCCGGTCCGCTGGAGAGTCTTTTGCGGCGACTGCAAGAATTTCCCGGGGCGGTCATCGCCCTCATTCAGGGCAGTGTCTGGGGCGGGGCCTGCGACCTCGCGTTTTCCTGCGACATCCTGATCGGGGACGAGACGGCCAGCTTCGCCATGACGCCTGCCAAGATCGGGATTCCCTACAATCCCTCCGGACTCATTCACTTCATCAACATTCTTGGCATCAACAAAGCAAAGGAGATGTTTTTTACGGCCGAGCCGATCAACGCACAGGACAGCTTCCACCTCGGAATCCTCAACCATCTGGTCTCCTCCGCAGATATCGAATCGTTCACCGCCACCGTTGCCGCCAGGGTCTGCAGGAACTCGCCGCTCGCCATCCGCTCGTTCAAACGCCAGTTCCGGCTTCTCTCAAGCGGCCTCCCGCTGTCGGCGGAGACATTCGAACTCATCCAGTCGATTCGACGGGAGGTTTACGACAGCAAGGACTACTTGGAAGGAATTCAATCCTTCCACGAAAAACGCCGCCCCGTCTTCCGCGGCGAATAGAAAGCGGTCAGGCGACTTTAACGAATGGAGGAACCGGGCAGTCGAGGGTGTCGGAGATGGCGCGCAGCAGTTCGACTTCCTCATCGTTGACCTCTCCATCGTGCATCACAACGGCACCGCAGGCGGTTAGGATCGTGCGCTTCACGTCCGGGGCCGCGAGGGCGATTTTGTCCAGCGCTGAGTCGAAAGCCTGAAGGTCGATCGTCTCCGCGCGTTCGAGAGGAAAGGCGGAGGGCTTCACCAGGAGTTCGGAGACGCCGGATCGGAACGCCTCGTCGCGCTGCTCCGGCGATCGGGGATCCACCGAGGCCAGCGCGGAAAGCACGACACCGGTTTCCGGGAGCAGGGGCAGAAGGGACTTGAAGGCAACCGCATTGCCGGTCGCATTCGTAAAATACAGATCCAGGTGCCGGACCAGGATTTTTTGCAGGGTATATTCGAAGAGTTCGATTTTGCCGTCTGCCGCAGCCAGCTTTTTTACATTATCGCGGAACACGGCGTATTGTTCGTGGGAGAGGTGCCGGAGGGTCGGAATCGAGATGTCCACCAAGCCGAGGCGCTGGGCGGAGCTCAGCCCCGCGCGCTGTTCGTAGTGCCCGAGGATCTCGGAGCGGAACGCATCGTCTGCATCGATCAGCGCAAACTGCCGCTCGCGCAGTTTTTCCTCATCAGAAAGGAGGAGCGAGTAAAGCAGGGCGCAAGCCCCGTGGAGTTCCCGGCTGGCAGACCTCGCGCCTTCCGGGAGCCCGGCCAGCAACGCCGCCGCCTCGAAAACCCTGGGCGCACCAGGCAGAAGGGACTCTGCCAACCGACCGCCGACAACGGTCTGCGCTCTTTGCACTTTTGGGGAGGCGATGGCCACCGGGGCGCTTGCTTTCGCCGCCGCGATATCAAAACCCGGCGCGATTTCGGCAATCCGCTCCTCGATCGGCGGATGAGTTGCAAACAGGGCAAGCCAGGAGTCTCCGATCCCGCTCCCGAAGAACAGGTGGCTCGCCTCTTCGGCTCGCGGGCTCTCGATCCGTGAGGAAAATTTTGAAATTTTCGCCAGCGCCCCCGCGAGGCCCTCGGGGTTTCTCGTGTATTGAACGGATGAGGCGTCGGCCAGAAATTCCCTTTGCCTGCACACAGCGGCCTTGATCAGCTTGCCGAAGAACACCCCGATCCATCCCACGAGGTAGAGCGCGAGACCTCCGCCCATGAAAATCAAGAAGCCGGCCGCCTTGCTTTTTCCATCCGAGGAATCCGACCTCGGCGCATAGACCCCCATCCGAAGGAGGAATCCGCCGATAAGGGCCAAGAAGAGAATGCCGTTGAGGATCCCGATCAGGCGGATGTTGAGCCGCATGTCCCCATGCAGAATGTGGCTGAATTCATGTCCGATCACACCTTGCAGTTCATCGCGCGTGAGACGGTCAATGCACCCCCGCGTCACTCCGATCGCCGAATCCCCCGGGCCGTGCCCGGCAGCGAAAGCGTTGATGGTCTGGTCCTCGAGCACGTAGATTTCCGGCACCGGAACACCTGAGGCGATGGCCATCTCCTCGACGACATTAATCAGCCGCTGCTCTGCGGGCTCCCGGCTGTTCATGTCCACCGGAGTTCCACCCAGCATCGCAGCCACCGCTCGCCCCCCCTTGGAAAGCTCTATGCTTTTGACAACGCTGCCAAGAACGACCATGGCCACCACTCCTACAGAAACCAATAGGAACAGCTCAGGATCCGTGGGCGGAGCGCCGATGATCAGCGCCAAAACGACCTGCAAAGTCAGAATAATTCCGACCACAGCGAGCAGGAAGTAGCACACCAGCCACTTCGTCTTCCTGCTGGCCCGCTGCTGTTTATCGAAAAAGTCCATCGGTGTGTGCTACCGGCGGACGGATACCAAATTTGGCCGGGACGGCTTTGCCGGAAGGGAAGTTCAGTCAGTCCCGGCGCGTTACAATGGCTTGGGCGTGGGAGTCGCGCTGCCGGTCCGGATCAATTCGGCAACGACTTCATCCGTGATGTCGAGGCCGGGCTCGGTGCCGAGGACAATATCACTTTTCAAGAGCACCACACCCAGTCCCTTGCGTGAGGCAATCTTCAAGGCAACCGGCTTGACCTCCTCACGGAAGCGGACGACCAGCAAAGTCCGTTTGGCATTAAGCTCCTGTTGGGCTTCCTGCTGCTTTTGTTGAAGTTGGAGATTCAAATTGCGGGCGAGTTCCGCCAGCTTCTGCGAGTCCGCATCCGAAGGTTTGGTCCCGATGGAATCTTTTGAGCGGTCAAATTGCGTCTGGTATTCTTTCTGGGCTGCTGTGAGCTGTGCGCCCAAAGTACCGCCGGCGTCCTTGAGTTCCTGAACGATCGCCGCATCACGCCCGAGGCGCTTGGCGATGTCGTCCAAATCGATGAGGGCCACTCCACCCTTGGAGCCGGAGAAGGATGAACGGTCGCATCCGGCGAGTGTGAAGCTCAGGAGAATCAGAAATACGGAGAATGGTTTCATAGTTTCGCGGAGAATCTTAACAGGCCATTTTGAAAAATCCAACCATTTTCTGAAATGCGAGCGATGCGGATCGACCGGGATCCTTCCGGCTTAGACCGCGATTTTCTCTCCGATCTCCGGGAGCAGAAGCGTGAGCCCGGATTTTTCAAAGGTGCCGATAGCATCATCCTTCACGATCGTGATTGGAGGAAATGTGTCGTAGTGGACGCCCACGACAATCTTGGTATCAACAAATCCGGCCGCTTTGGCGGCATCGGGAGCTCCCATTGTGAAGTTGTCACCGATCGGGAGCACCGCAAAGCGGATGGTAAATTCCTCCGCGATGAGCTTCATGTCCATCGTGAGCGCCGTGTCGCCGGAGTAGTAAAACGTGCCCTCCGCGAGTTCGACGACATAGCCTCCGGGATTCCCTCCCGGCGAACCGTCAGGCATCGTGCTGGAGTGGATCGCGCTGGTCATCTTGACGCGGCCGAATGCGAACATTTTCGAACCGCCGTGGTTCATCGCGACAAGGTTCGTGAGCCCCTGGCGGCCGAGCCATTCGCAAACCTCCCAGTTGCCGACGACGGGTGCGCCGGTCTGCTCCGCCAGCGCGACCACGTCGGCAAGGTGGTCCACATGTCCGTGAGACAGAAAAATCACGTCCGCCTGGATTTTTGAAATGTCCACGCTCTTGGCCAGCGGGTTGGGGCTGATGAACGGATCGAACAGCAGCCGCTGTCCTCCGCTCTCCACAAGAAAGCATGAATGGCCGAAATAGGTGAAGGTCATAATGGAACCCACGCAATCACAGGCCATCGGATTTGTCCAATGCTTCGGGCGATTCGACCAAAACGCATCCCCGAATCCAGCCGGACGGCATTTCTTCTTTGATCGGAGGCGCCGGGTCGGGCATGCTCGGCGGGTTTCCCGTGGCTGACTTAACTTTTCTTTATGGACTGCTGACCGCTGCTGTCGAGGTTGCCGGCGTTGTGCTGGCGCTCCGGGCGATTCTTATCGCGCGGACCCCGCAAGCCGCGATCGGCTGGACGTTGATCCTGCTGATTCTTCCCGTGGTCGGAATTCCGCTCTTTCTCGTTTTTGGCGAGTCTCGATTTTCCGGATACACGCGCGCCGGGACTGGAAAATGCGGGGCACTGGACGCCGCGCTGAAGGCGACGGTCAGGCATCTCGAGGGCTACCACGCGGAGGTGCGCGGGCTGTGCGCCGACGGGTCCAAGGTGGCGCAATGCATCAGCAAGCTTCCGCCGACGAGCGGCAACCGGGTCCAGCTATTGATTGACGGTCAGCAGACATTCGACGCCATCTTCCGCGCCATTGATGCTGCGAAGGAGTCGGTCTGGGTCCAGTTTTTCATCATCCATGACGACATACTCGGACGCGAGATGTCCGACAAGCTTCTGGCCGCCGCCGCGCGCGGGGTCGAATGTCTGGTCATGTATGATCAGGTGGGCTCAAAAAAACTCCCGTGGTCGTGGTGTGAAAAGCTGATCCAGGGCGGGGTGAAAGTTCAGCCGTTTGTCACAAACCGCCAATACGGACGAAACTTTCAAATCAACTTCCGCAACCACCGCAAGCTCGTGATTGCCGATGGCTCGGTCGGATTCGTGGGCGGACTGAATGCCGGGGACGAATACATGGGGCGAAGCAAACGATTCGGCCCCTGGCGGGACACGCACCTGCGCATTGAGGGCCCGTCGGTGGCCGGATTCCAGATGTCCTTCCTCGAGGATTGGAACTATGCGACGAAGTCGGTTTCGAATTACCGGCTCCGCTCGAAATCCGTGGGAGAGACGGTCGTATTTCCCGTGGCATCGGGTCCAGCGGAGGATTGGAGCGCTTGCGCGGCGGTATATCTTTCGGTCATCCAGGATGCCAAGCAGCGGCTTTGGCTGGCGAGCCCGTATTTTGTGCCTTCGAGCCCGTTGCTCTATGCGATCTGCCACGCCGCGCTGCGCGGGGTGGACGTGAGGATCATTCTTCCCCAAATGGCCGACCACCTGCTCCCGTGGCTGTCCTCTTTCACCTTCTATCCCAAGCTGCTTGCGGCCGGGGTGAAGGTCTGGAGATACCAGCCGGGGTTCATGCACCAGAAGGTCCTGCTCGCCGACGAGGACTTCGCGATCGTGGGCTCGATCAACCTCGACTACCGGTCGTTCATGCTGAACTTCGAACTTTCCGCCGCGGTCCAGGACCGGGCCTTTGCCGGGGATGTCGAAAACATGTTCCTCGCCGACTTCGACAGGAGCCGCCCGGAAGACCTGCGGGCGTTCGATGAAGGCTCCCTCCTTTTCCGCCTCAAATGCCGGGCCGCCGCCCTGATGAGTCCGGAGCAGTAGAAGCCGGAGGTTGCGGTTGCCGGGAAATTCTGTTAACCGACTGGACGTTCGATGCTGGGGGATGTTCTGGATTGTCCGCCAGCCCCGCTGTCACGCATGCATTCACCGCAAACTTTAACGCCGCCGCTGAAGAATAAGGATTTTGATCTTTGGATCGAAGCCGGGCAGATCGAGAAGCATTACTGGCGGGACCTCTGGAATTACCGCGAGCTCCTCTTCATGCTCGCGTGGAGGGATGTCGCGGTGCGTTACAAGCAAACCATCGCGGGTGCGGCCTGGGCACTGCTCCAGCCGTTCCTCAGCATGTTGATCATGACGGTGATTTTCAGCCGCGTGGCGGGGCTCCCCTCCGTGGGCTCGGCCCCGTATGCGATCATGGTCTTTGCCGGGCTGCTTCCCTGGCAGTTCGTCTCGAACGCACTGGCGAATGCCGGGCAGAGTGTCGTGATCAATGCCAGCATGATTTCCAAGGTTTACTTCCCGCGCGTCATCGTGCCGGCGGCTTCGGTGTTCGTCTCAGTGGTGGATTTTTTGATCTCCTTTGTCATCCTGATCGGGCTGATGATTTGGTTTAAATTCGTCCCGACGGCCCGGATCCTGACGCTCCCGTTATTCGCGATCCTGGCCGTGGTGGTGGCCATGGGCCCGGGTCTGCTCATCACAGCCCTGACCGTGCGCTTCCGCGATTTCCGCTTTATCACCCCGTTCATTGTGCAGTTCGGCATGTATGCAAGCCCGGTGGCATACAGTTCGGAGGTTGTCCGCCAGAAGCTGGGGGAGACCGGGTTTTTGCTCTACTGCCTGAACCCCGTCGTCGGCGTCATCGACGGGTTCCGCT
Source organism: uncultured Chthoniobacter sp. (assembly GCA_964605515.1). Classification (GTDB taxonomy): domain Bacteria; phylum Verrucomicrobiota; class Verrucomicrobiia; order Chthoniobacterales; family Terrimicrobiaceae; genus QYQL01. The sequence goes on along the minus strand of CAZSDC010000020.1, from coordinate 20,490 downwards.
GGGCAATTCTCGGGGACGATGCCCGGATTTCGGTGCTTGGCACCTGCATATCGCTCACGGTTGCGCTCCTGCTGCTGGTCATCGGGCTGGTTTACTTCCGGAAAACCGAACGCTCCTTTGCCGATGTCATCTAACTCCATGGGCAGCGACACGATCATTCAAGTCAACGGCTTGTCGAAGAAATACACCCTTGGCACATTCACGCATGGCGACCACGGGATCCGGCATCTCATCGAGCGGGTGGTAACCAGCCCATTCCGCGCGTTCGGAAACCGCCGGGAACCGAACCCAACCGACTCGGCGAACGAGTTCTGGGCACTGAGCGATGTGACGTTTCAAATCGAGCGCGGCGACGTCATGGGCATCATCGGCCGCAACGGGGCCGGGAAGAGCACTCTGCTTAAGATTCTAAGCCGCATCACCGAACCCACGCGGGGCTCGATCGGAATCAAAGGCCGTATCGTCAGCCTGCTTGAGGTCGGAACCGGGTTCCACGCCGAGCTGACCGGTCGCGAAAACATCTTCCTCAACGGCGCGATCCTTGGAATGCGGCAGTCGGAGGTCCGCGCAAAGCTCGATGAGATCATCGCTTTTGCCGGGGTGGAGAAGTTTCTCGACACGCCGGTGAAGCGCTATTCGAGCGGGATGTATGTCCGCCTTGCCTTTGCGGTCGCAGCGCACCTCGAGCCGGAGATCCTGGTCATTGACGAGGTCCTTGCCGTCGGGGATTCCGAATTCCAAAAGAAGTGTCTCGGAAAAATGAAAGAGGTCTCCACGGCAGGGCGAACGGTATTGTTTGTGAGCCACAACCTCTCTGCCGTGGCCGCCCTCTGCAACAAGGCGATGTATCTCAAATCCGGCAGGATGCACATGGCCGGGGAATGCGGCGAAGTAATCAGCCGATACCAAAGCGATGTCTCCAATCCCGAGGAGGAACCGGTCTCGAACCCGGCGTTCCGGAGCGGCAGAGGCACTCACCGGATCATTGCGCTCCGGTCCGCGAGCAAGGAATTCGCTCCCCGTGGACCTCTGGAATTTGTCGCGAAAATCCACCGCCATAAATCCGAGGGCGCCTTCCATTTTTCGATGCACTTCCGGAACGAGTGGGACGTGGAGGTGTTTGCCGTGAACTCCGATCATCTGGAGGGCGTCAGCCTGCGCGAGGGGAACCAGGAAATCACGCTGAGGATCAATGCTCCCTGGCTGCCTCCGGGAGACTACCGGGCGGATGCCTACCTCCATTTCAACGGAATTATCGACCATTGGCCCGACGCCTGCCGGTTTCGAATCGGGGCGGACGTGGCCGTGCGGGGATATTCGGCCATCAGCGCCGAACATACGGGACTGATCCTCGCGGACTTCACGATGCAGATCCAACCCATCGAGGAACAAACCAGCTAGTGCGCGTCGGGATTTTCCTTCCCAAAGCGTTCCGCCCGTATTCGGTCGATTTCGACGGATACGTGAAGGAACTCTTGCTCGCGGGCCACGAGCCGGTGGTTGTTTGCCGCGCCAACGAGAACGGGCCGCCAGTCTGTCGGGTCGTCGAGACAACGGAGGAGGAGGAGCGGACGCAGCAGTTTTGGAAGGACCTGAAGCTGGATGTATGCATTTGCTACACGTGGCTGAGGCTGCCCGAAACCCTGAGCGCGATGAGGGCTGCCGGGACTTACGTTCTCTCACGTGCCGATACCGACGGGCAGTTCAGCTATCGGGTGCATCCGCGGGCAACATTTCGGAATCTTGTCGGAATTGCACGCGGGCCGGCCGATTACCTGCGACGGCTCCGGCATTATTTACGGTGCTATTTCTCGTTTTACCGCGTGTTCGACCGCGAGTCGCTGGCCGTGATCGAGGCATCCGATGCCTTTGTCATTGAGACCTGGGGAGCGAGGGAAAATCTGGCGGCGTTTTTGAATTACCACCACCGCGGGCACCTGCTGGATCGGCTCCATGTGGTTGCCCACTCGGTTCCCGACGATTTTCTTGTCTCGCCGATCGGGGAGAAAAACCTGCCGCTGATTTACTGTGCCGGACGTTGGGATGACCGCATCAAAGCCGCACCGTTGCTTTCCCGTGCGATTTCCAGAATTCTTGCCCGGGAGCCTCAAGCAGAATTTCTGATGACCGGCTTTGGCGTCGAGGAGGCTTTTGGCCAGCTCTCCGGATATCCGCAGGTTCGGCTGCTGGGGCGACTGCCGCGTCATTCGTTGCCCGCCCTCTTGGCGGAATGTCAACTCCACCTTTCTGCCTCCATCGCGGAATCCCAACCGATCGGCGCGCTGGAAGCGCTTTGCTGCGGAGCCACGGTCGTCGGCACACCGATCCCGGGTATTGAGGATATTGTTGATCACGACCGCTTCGGGGCGGTCTCCGCCAGCTATTCCACCGACTCTCTTGTCACGGCGACACTGGACGAGTTGAAGCGTTGGAAAAATCGTGAACGCGATCAGTCTGCCATTGCGGCCCACTGGCGTGAACGGGTAGGAAATAAGACCGTCATGCGGAAACTCCTTGAAATTCCTGCGGAAAAGCTCTCCCGATAACCTTCGTTTCCCATGATCAGATCACTCTTGACGAATTTACGGACATTCAAGGCGGGCATGGAAATGTTGCCGCCGATGGTGGAAGGAATCCACCGGGCGGTTTCCGAATCCCGTGTGGCGGGCCTCCTCGCCAATCCGAAATATGCGGATCCGAGATGCCTGCTCCGGCACCGTCTCAAGGTATTTTCGCAATCCGGCCAGGATGGGATCATCGCGGAAATTTTTCGTCGGATCGGTGCCGGGAAGCAGAGGTTTGTGGAAATTGGGACCGCCCCCTTGGAGAACAACACCGGGTTTTTGCTTTTTCAAGGCTGGAGCGGACTCTGGCTGGACGCGGCGCTCCCCCCCGACAACGCTCTCCCCGGAAACCTCGGCGTGTTGCTTGAGAGCGGAAAGCTGCGGTGCGCGCGTCCATTCCTGACGCGGGGCAACGTGGTTTCGCTCATTGCGGAGCACGGGTTCGGTGCCGACGTGGACTTCCTCAGCGTCGACGTCGACTACAACACATTCCCGATTTTTGAGGCGAGCCTCACCCTTCGGCCGAGGGTGATCTGCGTCGAATATAACGGGCAACTGCCCCCGGACTTGGACTGGGTGGCACCTTATGTCGAACAGGCGGTCTGGGACGGGACATTCGCCTACGGAGCAAGTCTCAAGGCGTTGGAAAATAAGGCTCGCGAAGCGGGGTATTCTCTCGTGGGATGCGAACTATCCGGAAGTGACGCATTTTTTGTCCGGGATGATCTGGTAGGGGACCATTTTCTTGCACCCTACACCGCAAAGCAGCATTGGGAGCCTCTTCGCATGGGGCTTGACGCACGGACCGGCCATGCTCCGGCCTATCCTCCGCGGGGGTGAGTGTGTATTAGCGGGAGGCTGCCCATATGTCGCGGAGCGCGCCCGCTACCCTGGCCGGCTGGATTCGGGCAATGCAATGCTCGCACTCCGCACCCGACCAATAGCAGAAGTGCTGCGAGCACGGCTCTGAGAGGACCAGGCCGCAGCTTGAAACCGGAGCACATATCGCGGGGTCGGTTGCGGCCATAAGAGTAATCGCCGGCTTGCCGAGCGCTGCAGCCAGATGCGCAATGCCGGAGTCGTTACACACAAGGGCATCGCATTCGAGCACGCTTCCCGCCAACTCCTCGAACGTCAATGAGATCCTGGCCTCCGCTTTTGGAAGATTGAGCGCGACCTTCTCCAGCAGCTCGCGTTCGCTCTCCGATCCAAGCACGAGAAATGCGTCCGCCTCGGCTTCGAGTTCACGGATGAGCGCCCTAAAATGTTCGGCGGGCCACCGCTTGGCCTCTCCGCCGGGCGATGATCCCACATGGAGGCCGACGTTGATCCGCCCGCGATTCTCAACCAGAGGCCTGCTCGGCAGCGGATATGGCAAGGGCCCGCCCGCGGAAACATCCGAGACGGCATTAAAATTCGCGACCGTTTCATGAAGAGCCCCATAAATGAACGGACGGTTATAAGCCACGGCCCTTCCCTCGAGGTGCGACATGACCGGTCCAATGCGCAGCACGGCACGCGAGGCCAATGCGCACACCTCGTTCCATACATCGAAGACTCCCACGCTGTTGACAAAAAAAACATCGGCTCCGCGCGCCGCGTCACCCAATCTCGCCAGGAATTGCGACTTCCGGAATGAACAACAATCCGCCTGGAGATCGAGACGGGGGATCGCGCCGCCGATAAACCGTACCCGGAACTCCGCATCCGGATACTTTTGTCTCAGGTGCCGGACCGCAGGCAAAGCCATTAGCTTGTCGCCGAGCCCGCCGTTCAAGACGCAGCAGACCCGTCGGACCGGCGCTCCCGAGCGCGCAGGCAGCATCCGGGCGAGCGCACCCGCGATGAAACGGATCCGCCACTCAAAAAACGCCTTGGGATTGAAACCGGAAGCGGTCATTTCCATGGACGCAGACTGACAAAACGAAACCATGCGGCAAGCGCGAACTCCTGAACTTGTGTGGAGGCCGGTGGACCAGCCACGAGTCCCGCTGCCGGACCTCCGAAACAGGTGCCGCTACAGCCCGTCCGATCCCGCCCGGTTTTTCAGGCCGCAGGTTCGATTCGAAATTTTTGGAAATGCGCCCGCGTGCCGGGGAAAATGTCGTTTTGACCGGGGCCTTCTTCTCTGCGACACTCGCGTCGTGCTTGCTCCTTTTGAAGATATCGCCGGTGGCAACCTCCGGAACCGTTGATGAGGATTGCAGCCGTCATCCTCACGTTCAACGAGGCGGCGCGTGTGCGCGAGTGCCTGGAAAGCGTCCGGTGGGCGGATGAGATCGTGGTGGTGGATGGGTTCAGCACGGATGACACGGTGTCCGTCGCGAAGGAGTTCACCGACAAGGTTCTTCTCAGCGAGCGGCTCGGCCCAAAAAATCCCGGCGGGTATTCCGACCAGAGGAACTTTGCGCTGGAAAATGTCACGGCACCATGGGCGTTCTTCATTGATGCGGACGAGCGGTGCACTCCTGATCTCGCCGAGGAGATTCAGAAGGTGCTGGCGGATGGTCCCACTGCCGACGTGACTGCTTACCAAATGCGGAGGAAGGAGTTTTTTTTCGGGGTCCACACGCCTTACACGCACGGCAGCGGCTGGCTCGTCCGGTTGCTGCGGACCGAAAGTGCCCGATGGAATAACCGCCTCGTGCACGAAGGCATCGTGACTACAGGAACCGTCCGCCAGTTGCAGGGAATGCTCCTTCACTATTCCAAGGATTCGATTGCCGACTATCTCGCCACGCTGAACCGCTACACGTCTCTGGAAGCTGCGGAGCTGGCGAAAACTACTGCGCCCCTGCTCCGCCGGCCGCTCTTCGAGAGCTTTCGCACGTTTTGCAATCTCTACATTTACAAGGGAGCCTATCGCGAGGGCGCATTCGGTCTCATCATGTCGGTCTTCCTCGCAAACTACACGTTTCAAACCTGGGCAAAGCATTGGGAATCGGAGATGAAATCCGGCCGGATCCCGGCGACGCATCCGCGGTTCCGCTTCCTGGAGGCAGTTGCTGCGGCGCTGCGCTCCTTCTGGATCATGCTGAGGCCGCCACGGGATTAGCGGAACAACCTCACCGGATATGAATATCACGCTTCTGGAACCTCAGTGCATCAGGCAGGCGCACGTCCCCTTCAATGCGGCACTGGTCAGAACCATTCTGGCGGCCCTTCCCGATGCCGGCGTGACATTCAGCGGAGAATCAACCCACGTGACGAGAGTGCGCGAGGAGCTTGGCGATTGTCCCCGCGCCAGCCAAATCATCTGGCGAAACGACTTTGGCAGGATTACGCGGGGCGGCGAAAATCTCTCCGCCTTACCACGGCTTTTGAACGCCGGAGTCCGACTGGGCCGCTACTGCAAGGATGAAAAGGTTGATGTGCTGTTACTCTGCTCTTCCTCTCCGGCACTGCTTGCTTCCATCATCGCAACGCGGCCCCGCTCCACCGCCGCGGTGGTTTTTCTGCACGCTTGTATCGCGGAGCTTCGCCTCAACCCTTTGACCCAGTGTGTGAGAAACTTGCTTTCCATGCATGCGGTGGCAAGAATTCCCATACCGGCTGGAATGCGCGCAGTTGTCCTGGGGCATCCCATCCTCGAGAACATGCGGGCCATGGGGTTGGCCTCATCGAGGTGGGAGTCCGTTGATCTTCCGTGTTTGAGCGGGCGGGATGATACAAATGAGCCGTCGCCGCTGCCCGTGCGCTTCGGATACCTCGCCGGATTCGAGCGCAGCGCCTCGGACACCAAGGATATGCTGGAACGGGTCAGGCTTTCCACGGGCTGTGGAATCAACTGGATCGGCCGGGACAACGCTTCCTCGGAGGCACTGAGTCTGGAGGAATACCAGAGGCGCCTGAAAGAAATCCATTACGCAATCTGGACCGGAGACCCGTCCACATACCGGCTGAGAGCCAGTGCCACTTTCCTCGACGCGATCTCGCTGGGAAAACCGCTGATCTACATCAAAAACGATTTCATCGATTATTATAATACGCAGCGGGGGCAATTCGGCCTCCCCGTGTCGAGCGAAGCAGAGTTGGAGGAACTCATGATCCGGCTGGCACGCGCTCCGCTCGATGACAATTACCAGCGCATGGCGCGGGCTGCACGGGATGTGGGGCGCACGTTCTCCCCGGACACCATCGCGCCCGGGCTGCGCTCCATCATAGAGGCCGCCCGCGATGAAACGAAGAAGCAATAGAGTGGAACTTCACCCGATTTGCAGATATTGGAAGACGAACCTTCCCGCATGATTCCCGCGACAATCCGTTTTGATGCGCTGCTCTATGTCTGCAACCGTTTGGTGGCCTGCTTTCCCTCCGGCCGTGTCCGCCGCTATTTTTACCGGCGTGCCATGAAACTCGATATCGCTCCCGGGGTCCGAATTCTTTCCGGACTGTGGCTGGACTGCCGCGGAAAGTGCCGGATCGGACCCCATACGATCATCAACCAAAACTGCCGGCTGGACAACCGCGGCGGCATCGAGATCGGAGCCAACGTGAGCATCTCACCCGATGTCCATATCCTCACGGCGGACCATGATCTCTCCTCGCCGGATTTTGCAGGCCGGGAGCTGCCGGTTCGTATCGGGGACCGGGCATTCATCGGAAGCCGGGCGATCATCCTCCCGGGAGTTACGCTCGGAGAAGGGTGCGGGGTCGGGGCCGGCAGCGTGGTGACGAAGGACGTGGCACCCGGCGCAATTGTCGTCGGTGCGCCGGCCCGGGTCATCGGGCATCGACCTGACAACCTGCGCTACGATTCGATGTATCGGCGAAGCTTTTTCTAGGGTCATGCTGCCATGAGAATCGGGCTGTTATCCGGCGCCTATCCCCCCGCCGTGGATGGAATCGGCGATTACACGCGGCTGCTGGCCCTTGAACTGGCGCGGGAGCATGAGGCAGTCGTTTTCACCGGGTGCCAGGAGGCTTATGCCGCCAGCGATCATATTCCGGTTGTTGGTGCTTTTGATCCCGCCGAGCCGGGCACCATCCGGAAGCTGCCGGCGGCCATCGCGGCCGGCCCGGCGCTCGACCGGCTGGTTGTCCAATACAACCCGTTCGGGTTTGGGCCGAGGGGCTTTAATCCTTGGCTTCCCATCGTGCTCTCACGGCTCCGAAAGGGGCTTCGCCTTTCAGTCATGTTCCACGAGACCTACGTCCCCTGCGAAGCGGTGGCGCAGTTTGGCATGAGGCTCTGGCAGATCCCCCAATTCTATTTTCTCAGCCGGATGGCCGACCCGATCTATGTCTCCTGCAGCCGGTGGCTGGCTGCGATCCGTCGCACAACCGGACGAGAAGCGGTTTCTCTGCCCGTCGGGTCGAATGTTTCCCGCTCGGGGCTCTCGCGTGACGAGGCGCGGAACCGGCTCGGGATCAGCGGCGACGCTCCAGTTCTTGGAGTCTTCGGATCCGCCCATCCCAGCCGGCTTTTAGATTGGATTCGTGAAGCAGCGAACAGGGTGGCCTCTCAGTCCCCGGGAACCGTGCTCGTATATATCGGTGCCGACGGAGAGGCGTTGCGTCCCGGGCTTGGCCCGGAGATCAGGTTTCTGGATTGCGGGTTGCTTCCCGGCGGGGCGGTAGGCGATTCCCTGATGGCTGCGGATTGCCTCCTGGCGCCATTTGTGGACGGGCTTTCCACGCGGAGAGGATCGGTTGTCGCCGCATTTCAACACGGGCTCCCTGTGATCTCGACTTCCTCGGTTTGGACCGATCCCCTGCTCCTCGGGCAGGAAAGGCGGCTGGTTTTTCTTTCGCCGGTCGAGAACGGGGGCAGCGCATTCGCCTCCCTGGCCTCCGCAGTTTCCAAGCAGGTCCGCCTGCCCGATCCGCGCCAGGCAGATCTCAGGGATTATCACGACGAGCACTTCGGCTGGCCGTCCATCGCCCGGAAATTAGTGGGCGTCACCCCGCAGGATTGTTTCTGAAACCTCTTGAGTTCGCCCCTCCGGACGAAATAATGGCCGTTCACAGGAAGCGAAGATTCCTTCAACACGGGATTCGTAAATCACAATGAGGACCTCGGAATTCATTCAGCGGTTATGGCGCAGGTGGGAACTTTTCCTGCCAAATCCCGCCGCGGTTCTGCGGCGATTGGTCTGGCAGGCCCGGGGGCTCCAGATCGGAACAGGCACCTCCCTGCCGAGGTGCTGTGCAACCTGGCCACATCAGGTCCGAATTGGAGCGAACTGCGTCCTCCATCCGGAAATATTTTTTAACGTGGATCATTTTTGGGTGCCGGGGCCAATGATCACGCTTGGGGACCGGGTCTTCGTTGGAAAAGGGGTGGAGTTCAATTGTCGCAAGCAGATCGTTGTGAGCGACGACGCCTTGATCGCCGCCGGGTGCCGTCTCATCGACTGCGATCACGGAACGAAGCCGGATGCACTCATCCGGACACAGGAAATTTCCAGTGCAGGCATCGTCGTCGGAAAGGGCGCCTGGCTGGGAGCGGCGGTCATCGTCCTCAAGGGGGTGACAATCGGAGATGGTGCGGTCATCGGGGCAGGGTCCGTCGTGACCAAATCCGTCCCGGCAGGCGAGATTTGGGCGGGTATTCCCGCAAAGTTCCTCCGACATCGCTAGCCGCTGATGTGGTCGCGGATCCTGATTCATGCGATCCGCTCGACGGCTGACGCTAGACAGAGCAAGTCCTCCATGCTACAAGCGCCCGATTCATGCTGCAACTTAACGAACAGAACGTCTCCAAAGGGCTTCGCAAGGTCCGCAGGTCCGGGACAGGAGGAGGCGACCGATGCGACTGGGTCGCTGTCGCAGTTGATGAGGGGATTGGCAGCATCCTGGACATCGGCTGCGGTTACGGATGGACGATCGCCCGTCTTGTGGGAAAGGTGCCGGATCTCGTCGGCATCGATCTCGATGAGGAGGCGCTTGCGAGCGCGAGGGGGAACTATCCGGGAATTCGTTTCGTCAAGCAGACCGGTGCCTCTCTGCCTTTTGAATCCGAAAGTTTCGATGCGGTAATTTTTTCCGACGTCATCGAACATGTGGGAGACGAGAACAAGGGGCTGGTGGTCGATGAGGCGTGGAGGGTCCTGAAGCCCGGAGGACAGTTTATTTTCACAGCTCCCTATGCCGGGCTGTTTGCGTGGGCGGATCCGATGGATATCAAACGGCGCTTTCCGGGGATCTATCGGCTCTACATGCGCTGGACATCTTACACTCCGCACACGGAGATGGAGATCGGTCACAAACATGTTTCGATGCCGGAGATTCAAGCCTTGTTCGCCGGCAGATTCACCATGGAGGAAATCCACTACAGCGGATTCTTCATGCCGCTTTTTGCGTGGATCCTGTCCATTGATGACCGCCTGCATGTTATGCCCCGTCGGTGGCACGACCAGCTGGCCCGGTTTCAAGGATGGGAGAGCGGAGTTCCGTATGGCCCGATCCTGTCGTATAACATCCGGATTGTGGCGCGGAAAAAATGAATTTCCCTGCGGCGGGAGTGCGCCATTGCCTGCTCCCTGCCACGTCCTGTTTTGAATTCGAAGACCCTGATCAATAACGGTGCCTGCGAGGGCAACGATCCGCTTGGAAGGATCCCGAGTCTGGATGGCTTGCGCGGGATCGCGATCCTTCTGGTGCTGGTCGGTCACACCTCGTTTTCGTTTCCAATGCTTGTGGCTGGACCTCTCCGGTTTGCGGGCAACGCGCCCCTGGGGGTGAATGTCTTTTTTATCCTCAGCGGGTTTCTCATCTACAGCCTGAGCGTCCGTGAAGTGGAGAAAACCGGGGCGTTCAACTGGCGGCAGTTCTACATGCGCCGGATTTTGCGGATTTTCCCTTGCTTCTATTTTTACATTCTCGTGCTCCTGCTTCTTATGGGAGCCGGGGTGATCGCGCTGTCCTGGCAGATGATCCTCTCTGCCGCCACCTTCAGCCTCAACTACCGCCATGTCTGGGACCACTCCGCCGGGGCCTATGACTACTTTGCCATCGGTCACTACTGGACCCTCGCCCTGGAGGAGCAGTTTTACCTCACGTGGCCGCTGCTGATGTTGTTGAGGATCAGGGGAAGGCTTCTGCCGACATTGGTGGGGATCATCGCGCTGGCCCCGTTTATCCGGATCGCATGTTATTTTTTCACGCCGGGTTCCCGGGAGCAGATCGGGATGATGTTTCATACGGGCTTCGATTCGATAGCGGCGGGCGTGTTGCTCGGGGAACTGCTGCGGAGAGCGCCCTCGAAGCTCTGGCTGGAATACTGGGCGTCCAAGCGCTCGGTCGTTGCCGGCGCATTGATTTTCCTGATATTTCTTTCGCCGCTCCTCACCGGACATTTCAGGGGCGCCTATAGCATCACCATCGGGAAGAGCCTCGAACTGTTTGCCCTCTGCCTCGTCATCACTGCAGCCGTGTCATTTCCAGGGACTCTTTTGTTTCGTCTTTTGAACTGGAGCCCCTTGGCTTATGTCGGCGTCCTCTCCTACAGCCTTTATGTCTGGAACAACCTGTTTTTACTTGGTGAAAACCATTGGTTTAACGCGTTTCCGTTCAATATCTCGTGTGTCGTGGGCATGGCCCTCGTGTCGCACTACCTTGTTGAGAGGCCGTTCCTGAAGCTCAAGGATCGCTTCCACATTCCCGCCGGAAAGCAGGGCGGTCCGGTGCCGGCGAGAACCGCCGGATAAGCCGGTTCAACGGGTCGGGAGGATCAGCTGCCGCCAGCGACCGATGTTCACCCTTGCCTGGCTGATCACCGTGGAGTAGGCGCTGCGGCAACCCGTGTAAGGATCGCCGGGAGGCGAGATCGGCATGCTTGCCCTATAGTCCACCTCTTTCAGCAGGCTGCCCAAGCCCCCTTGCATGACGAGTTGAAGGGCTTCCGCAAACTTGATGAACGAACGGCCTTCCCGCGGAGGGGCGGCTTCATAGGAGTTTCCCCCAATCAGCATCTCACGGAGCGCGAAGCCAAAGTCCACGCCATAAAGCCGGTCAAAGTGTTGCATCGGAGACATTCTGCCGAGGTGAGAATCGATAAGAAGCGGGCCGCGGTCGGCATTGCGCACAAAGTCGAACCCGGTCAGCCCGGTCACCCCGCTCGCGGAAGCGACGCGCCGGCACAACTCTCCCAAGTCCTCTGCCACATCCCCGCGGCCGAATACGGTCGGTCCAAACCCTTTGTTGAGGCACACGATTTTTTTGATCCCCATCCAGGCGAGCAGCCGTCCCTGGTCCGCGAGAAAAATCCCCGAGCCAACGTCGCGACCTTCGTCGCGCTGGACAAGCCACGATTCACTTTTGGGATTGGGCAGTGTTTCGGGATTCCAGTCCGGGCTGATTCGTATGACGGTCTGCCCTCCGGAGCCGATGTCTCCCTTGAGCAACCAGGCCCCGGTAAGCTGCCGGCGGATCGCGTGAGCCTCCTTCAAGTTTGAACAAATATGGGATTCGGGAACAGGAAGTCCCTTGCTCAGGCACCATTCGTGAAACGCGATCTTGCTGCCGACCGTTTTTGCGATGTCCGAATCCTCAACGAGAGGAAGAAATCCCGCAGCCTCGGGATTCCACGAATGGCGGTAGAGCGCGCGGAGTCCTGGTTCGTCCACATTGAGAAGCAGGGCATATTCCCCGGTGAGAAGACGTTTTTCGACAGTGCCAGCCCATTCCAGAGCATCGGCAACAAAAGTTTTGGAGAGCCCCGCCACGCCTCGCAGAGGGTGTCTTGTTGTGAAGACGGCATCCACCGGAAGACCGGTTCTGCCGAGCAACTCGGGGACATGCATGTAGCTCTGGCCGAAGCTGTGCATGGCCACAAGAAGCCGTCTGGAATTGGCCGGACTTTTCAAATGGAATGAACTCCTGAGGAAGGCGCAGCCATAGTAAGAGTAAGACCAGTAACGGGAGCGCGTTGGAGGCGGATCAAGCCGGAAATGAAACACGATTCCTAAAAATATGCAATTTTTCTGTCGTTTGTTCCCTCAGCGGTGTTGCAACATCCGGAGGCCGAGCCGGTCGTGATGTCCGCCCGCGCCACGCCGAACCAGTGACAACGATTGCCCTAAAACTTGCAGCAACAGGATTTGTCTCATCCGATTCGGGGAGCATGGCGGGAGCCAATGGGCTCCTGCTGAAAGCCCTGCTCGAACGGGGGTGCCGGATTGATTTCTTTTCCAAGGCGGACTTCGTGGACCCCCGTCCTATCGTCGGGGAACACGAGAATTTTCAATTTCATGACACGGTCAACGCTTTTTCCGACGGCTTGAGAACGAAGGTGGAAGCAGTTCCCGTGATCGGAACGCTGGCCTGCCGGTGGGATTCCACGACCTACAACGGCGCCCTCGTCCGGGCGATCTCCGAAGCCCGCTTCCGCACGCCTTTTGACCTCTGCCTCTGGCTCGGCGATTACGCGCGCGGCAGAGTTTCCGGGCTTTCCAACCTGGCATTCGCCCAGGGCCCGCCAGGGACGGACGCCCGCTCGATCCTGCGGCACTTCGACCAGATAAAAAGAATCTCCGGACGGATCAGCGCGTGGAAATGGTGGTTCATGGCCCGCCTGAGGTTGTCTCCACTCGGGCTGCCTCCGTTCCGCTTTTCGGACCATGTGATCGTCGGGAGCGGCCAGTCAAAAAGAACGCTTATTGAAAAGTTCGGGATGGATGATTCCCGGGTATCCACCCTGCCGTATCCGGTGGATTTGCAAGCTTTCCAACCCGGAGCCAAAGTGCGGAGCCCGGGCACGCTGCGCTGCCTCTGGCTCGGTCGGATTATCCCCCGGAAGCGGCTGGATCTGTTTCTCTCGGCCGCGGAGCTTGCTGTCTCCAAGGGGGTGGATATCCGCCTTACGATCGCAGGAGACGTCCGCCTGATACCCGGATATGGGCGACTGATCGAAGAGTTCCGGTATCCGGACCGCCTGGTCTGGCGGAAGCAGGTTCCGCGCGACGAGGTGCCGGATTTGATCCGCCAACACGACGTGCTCATCCAGCCGAGCGAGGAGGAGGATTTTGGTTCCTCGGTCGCGGAGGCCCAGTCCTGCGGCATCCCGGTCATTGTCGGCCCCACGAACGGCAACCGGGATTACTTAAGCACGCGCGATATCGTCCTGAGTGCGGGAACACCAGCCGACCTTTGCGACGCCATGGTTGCAATTTCCGCACGCGCGGAGGAGCCGGAAGCAATTGGCATTTCGCGCCGCTCCGCGGAAAAATATTTCCAGATTGATGAGGTCGCGGACCAGATGTTGAGAATCCTCGAATCGCAAGCCGGGCGACTTACTCCCCCAGCTCACGGATCCGCTGGATCGACTCGGCGCGCCCGGTAGTCTGGTCGATTTCAATGAGCGCCCCGCAGATGTGGACCGGGCCTTGCGCGATGGGAAAGGTGACCGGAAGACTGTGTGTAAACTTCCGGATGATCGCGGTCGGATCGCGACCGAGAATTGAGTCCGATGGCCCGCACATCCCCGCATCGCAGAGAAAAGCGGTTCCGCCCGCCAACACCCTTTCGTCGGCGGTCTGCACATGGGTGTGGGTTCCCACAACGGCGGAGACTTTGCCATCGAGGAAGCGGGCGAGGGCGATCTTTTCACTCGTGGTTTCTCCGTGGACGTCCACGAAGATCACCGGCGTCTCCCGCCGGAGCCGCTCAACCTCAGCCTCAGCGCAATGGAACGGGTTTTCAAGCGGCGGATTCATGAACGTCCGGCACTGGATGTTCATCACCGCAATTTTTCCTTTCGAGGTATCCAGAACGATGCTTCCCTGTCCGGGTGCCGTCGGCGGATAGTTCAGGGGGCGCAGAAGACGCGGTTCAGAGGCGATGAAGCCGGCGGTCTCTTTTTGATCCCACACATGGTCGCCCGTGGTGATCACCGCGACGCCGGCCCGGAGCAGGTCGATCGCAATTTTTCCTGTAATCCCCCGCCCCCCCGCGGCATTCTCCCCGTTCACCACGACAAAATCCACGCCTCTCTCTTTCAGAAAGACCGGAACGGCGGCGGTTACTGCCCTGCGGCCGGGTTCTCCCACGATGTCCCCAAGAAAAAGAAGTCGGATCATCCATCCTTTTTATCGTAAGAACGCCCGAACGCATTTAAAAAAGAACCTGTTGAGAAAACTCTTTGCCATATTTTCCGCCTTTTTGCTTGCGGGACACGCGCAGGCACGCTTGAGCCCGCTGGCTCCGAAGCCGGTGTGGTCGGAGCTGGATGCGTATCAGCAAACGATGACCAAGGCGGATTTCATCACCATGCTGGACAGGGTTTATGCGCCGGGGGGCGCCTGGACCGATTCCATCTCGTTCACCAAGGATGCGGCTGTCATCAAAACTTCGCCGGACAAATCCCCTTACCTCTTGAAGTTTGCCCCGGATGCGACGTCTGTCCGTCAGGCTCCGGCTTACTGGAGGCCGAAGCGCGCGCTCCCTGCCTTCGAGCCGGGCAAACCGCTGGCAGGCCTGAAAATCGCAATCGACCCCGGGCACCTGGGGGGAATTTGGGCGAAGATGGAAGAGCGTTGGTTTCGAATGGGAAATTCCCCTCCGGTCACCGAAGGCGACATGACCCTCAAAGTCGCGAAGCTTCTGGTGCCAAGGTTGCAAGCCCTGGGCGCAGATGTTTTTCTCACGCGCTCGAAACCGGCCCCGGTCACCAGCGCCCGCCCCTCCCAACTCCGCGCCGCCGCCGCAGACTCCCTCAAACAAAAAAACGACCCGGTCACAAAGGAGTCTGTCACCAAGGAAAGCGAGCGGCTCTTTTACAGGGTCAGCGAAATCCGCAGGCGGGGACGGCTCGTGAATGAATCCATCAAGCCGGACATCGTCCTCTGCCTGCACTTCAACGCCGAGGACTGGGGGGATGAAAAACATCCCCGCCTCGTGAATGACAACCACATGCACTTTCTCGTCACCGGTGCCTGGAGCAAAGAGGAACTCACTTACGAGGACCAGCGCCTGGACATGCTGGTCAAACTGCTGAACCGTTCCTCAAGCGAGGAGCTGCCGCTCGCCAACGCGATGTCGGACACCATGGCCAAGGCCACCGGTCTTCCACCCTATGTCTACCGCGGCGGCAGCGTCATCCGGGTCAACGACAACCCTTATCTTTGGGCAAGGAACCTCCTCGCCAACCGCCTCTTCACCTGCCCGGTCATCTATGTCGAACCTTACGTCATGAACAGCCGGTCAGGTTTTGCGCGCATCCAGGCCGGAGACTACAACGGCCGCCAGACGTTCGGCGGCGCAGCCCGGCAGAGCATTTACCGCGAATACGCGGACGCCGTCACGGCGGGCCTCGTGAAATACTACTCCCGCAGATCACCATGAAAATCATTGCCATCACAAACCAGAAAGGCGGCGTCGGAAAAACCACCACGACCGTGAATCTTTCCGCCGCCCTCGCTGAGGCCGGCCAGCGGATCCTGCTCGTGGATATCGACCCCCAGGCAAGCGCGACCAGCGCGCTGGGACTCAAGGAAAGCGCCTCCGGCCACAGCATCTACCAGGCTTTGATCGGAGCCCGACACGCCAGGGAATTGATCCTCCCCACACGGATCCAGAACCTTTCGGTAATCCCGGCGGACCTCGACATGGCCGGGGCCGAGATCGAGGTCGCGAGCATGGGGGACGACCACATGATCCAGCTCCGAAAGGCGCTCGCGGACATCCGCGAGCAGAACGCCTTTGACTTCGCCCTCATCGATTGCCCGCCTTCTCTCGGCATCCTCATGACCAACGCGCTCGCCGCGGCGGATGAAATCCTCGTCCCGATCCAATGCGAGTATTACGCTCTCGAGGGGCTGACACTTCTCATGGATGTCACCGAACGCATCCGCGCCAGCGGGGCGAACCCCACGCTCTCGATCTCGGGACTCCTGCTCACGATGTTCGACGGTCGGACGAACCTGAACCCGGCGGTTGTCGCCGAGGTCAGAAACCATTTTCAGGAGGTCGTCTACGAGACGGTGATTCCGCGGACAGTCCGATTCGCCGAGGCCCCGAGCCATGGGAGAACAATTTTCGAGCACGACCCGACCGGAGCTGGTGCCGCCGCCTACCGGGCGCTCGCCAAAGAACTGCTCGAGCGCCAGAACCGCGGACTCGCCTTCACCAGCGGAGCCCCCACTCCGGCTACCGCACCATGAGACACGCATTGATCATCGCGGGCGGATCCGGCACCCGGCTGTGGCCGATGAGCCGCGCCAGTCTGCCAAAACAGCTCATCCCGTTCATCGGCGGAAAAAGCCTGCTTCAGCTCGCGTTCGACCGCTTGGACGGGCTCGTTCCTCCAGCCAACCGATACATCTGCGCGAGCCGGGCTCATGCAGAGACCATCGCCCGGGCGCTCGCAGGATTTTCGCAGGAACAGTTTCTGGGCGAACCGTCCGCCCGCGACACGCTCAATGCGGTCGGGTTCAGCGCGGCCGCGATCGCCTCCCGCGACCCGGATGCCGTCATCGCCGTCTTTACCGCCGACCACATCATCGAACCGGTGGATGAGTTTTTGAAAATTGTCGATCATGGCTTCCGCCTGGCTGAGGAGGGCTCCAAGACCCTCGTCACCTTCGGCATCACGCCGACCGCCGCAGCCACCGGCTACGGCTACCTCGAACTCGGCGACCCGATCGACGAGTCGGCCAGGGTCGTCCGGCAGTTCCGTGAAAAACCGGATGCCGAAACTGCGGGCACATACTTAGCCGCAGGACCGCAGCGCTACCTCTGGAACAGCGGAATGTTCGTCTGGCGCGCCTCCACGCTTCTCGAGTGTATCCGCCGCTACGAGCCGGATAACTTCGCCGGCCTCGAAAAAATCGGAGCCGCATGGAACACGCCCCGGCGGGAATCCGTGCTCGCGGAAATTTTTCCCGCCTTGAAAAAAATCAGCGTGGATTTCGCGGTCATGGAGCCTGCCTCGCGCGACCCGCTGATCCGGGTGGCGGCGGTGCCGATGCCTCTCCAGTGGCTGGATGTCGGCTCATGGCCGATGTTCGCTGAGACCTGCCAGCGCGATGCGCAGGGCAACGCGATCGGCGGCGGCCGCGCAACCCTTCTCGATACCCGCCGGACGCTGGTCGCCTCCAGCGACCCACAGCACCTGATCACAACCATCGGCTGCGAGGATCTCGTCATTATCCACACGCCGGACGCAACCCTCGTGTGCCATGCCGATCAGGCCGAGAACATCAAGGCCCTCCACAAACTCGTCGGAGAAGAACACGGCCAACACCTCCTCTGACCGTGCAAGAAAGTCGGCTGAGACGATAATTGGTCGGGCAGGAACTCTCCACTGCGCTCGGGTTGCCTTCCCGGCCAAACATCCAACCCGGAAGCGCGGATTTTTCCGGCTACGGAGCGGTTAGAAACCGGAAGGCGCGGTCGTTAAATCCCGGTAGGCCCTCGTGGCCGTAGTCGGGATAGATGGAGGATTCCTTTTCGGTAACGATGTTATTGAAGACCGCGAACTGGGTCGAGGGAGGGCAGATGTTGTCCATCAGCGTGAGCGCCATGAGCACGCGGGCCTTGATCCGCGGAGCGAGGTGGTGGACGTCGATGTAGCCTAGCGTGTGGAAGATTTCCTCCTCGCGCTCGTGCAGCGGGTCGAACAACCGCAGGTAGTTCCGCAGCTCCGCATAAGCATCTTTCGCAAGGTCCATCTCCCAGACGCGCTTGTAGTCGGAAAGGAACGGGAACGCCGAGACGCAGCGCTTGATCCGAGGTTCGAGCGCTGCGCATGCAATCGCGAGTGCTCCACCCTGCGACCCGCCCATGCAGTTGAGTTCCGTGACTTCGGAAAACCCGGAGAGGACGCGGGCGAGTTGCACAGTGTCCAAAAAGATCTGGCGGAAGAGGAGTTTGTCCGGCGACTCATCGAGCCCGCGGATGATATGGCCGTTGAGGGTATTGCCACGGACCCCGCCGGGATCCTGGCTGCGGCCGCCCTGGCCGCGGCAGTCGAGCCCGGCCACGGCCATGCCCTGCCCGACAAACGGAAGCTTGTCCTGCCAGTCGCCGCTTTGGCTGGAGTAGCCGTGGAAGAGGAGCAGGCCGGGCCCGGGCTTCGCCGGCTGTGCGGGACGCAGGTATTTCGCGTAAATGCGGGCGCCACCGACGCCCGTAAAGAAAAGGTCGAACGTCTCGACCCCTTTGGCTCCCAATACATCGGTCGGAATCAGCTCCGGTTGGGGGTCGGTGGCGTCGAGTTCCGCGAGCGCCCGCGACCAGTATTGATCAAAATCGGCAGGCTTCGGGTTGATTCCGCGGTAGGACTTCAGTTCGCTGAGCGGCTTGTCGAGGGCGGGCATGGGTCAGGGTAGGATTTGAAGAATGGGCTTCGGGAAGATCCCGATGATGAGAATCAGGGCGGTTAGCACGGCGGCGGCAAGGCGTGTGAGAAGAGAGGCATCCACCGGGCCGGCATCCGCCGGGGCCGGCTGCCAATACATCGCGCGAACGACCTTGAGGTAGTAGTAGAAGCCGCAGGCGACGGTCACCACGCCGATAGCGACAAGCAGGTAATGCTGTTCGCGCATCGCCGCTTCAAAGATGAAAAACTTTCCGAGGAAGCCGGCCGTGAACGGCAGTCCGGCGAGAGACAGCATCGAGATCAGCATGGCCAGCGCGAGGCCGGGAGCGCGGCGGCCGAGGCCGTTGAAGTGGGAGATGTCATCTCCACCGGTTGCCTTGGCGACCGGGATCAGAACAAGAAATGCGAGGAACGTCATCAGGAGGTAGCCGAACAGATAAAAGACAATCGCGCGTCCGGCGGATGGGGCACCCACGCTCGCAACACCAACGAGGAGGTAACCGGCGTGCGCGATGCTCGAATACCCCAGCAGGCGCTTGAGGTTCGTCTGCGGCATGGCGGCAAGGTTGCCGTAAATAAGAGTCAGGCCCGCGAGGATTTGCAGCGCGGTGATGAGTTTGGCTCCGATGGCGGGAACCGCCAGAAATGGCTCGATCACCCGCATCAGAACCACAAATCCCGCCGCTTTGGAACCGACAGAAAGAAAGGCAGTCACGGGCGTCGGGGCCCCCTGATAGACGTCCGGCACCCAGAACTGGAACGGCGCGGCTGCCACCTTGAACCCGAGCGCAACCAATACCAGTCCGATCCCGAAGAGAAGGGCGGTCTGGCTCGCTTGCGAAATGGCCGGAACAACGACGAAGGCTGTTGAAATCCCATGCAGGCTGGTCTGGCCGCTCATCCCATAAATCCACGTGATCCCGTAAACGAGGAACCCGGTCGAGAGGGCACCCAGGATCAAGTATTTGGTCCCAGCCTCCAGGCTGGCCGAATTTTTCCGCATGTAGGCGACTTGGATATAAAACGAGATCGTCACCAGTTCGAGCGCACAGAAGATCATCACGAAGTCCGCTGCAGAGGCCATCCACATCAGGCCCGCACAGGTGAACACCGGCAGGATGAAAAATTCCCCGAGCCCCGCGCCGGGCTTTGAGCCGGGGATAAACCGCTCGACGACCGGAGCATACTCAATCGAGAGAACAATGGTCAGGATGGTGGCCAACAGGGCGAAGCGCTTGAAGAAAAGCCCGAGGGCGTCATTGGAGTAAAAGCCCGTGTAGTCCACCGGGACTGGATGGATGAAGAACGTCATCGCGAAGACCACAAGCAGGCCAAAAATCCCGCCGTAGGCGAGCGGACGCTTGTCCGCATGGACATAAAATGAGTCCGCCATGAGCAGGAAGATGCCCACACAAACAACGCAAATTTCGAGTGCGAGAGCGGAGATCATGACCATATCGAAGCGGACTCGATGAGTTTGATGAGCAGTCCCGGGAAGAACCCGGTGACCAGCATGACCACGATCAGGGTCACGATTGCGACCCGGGCAGGACCTGAGATTTCTTTCAGGCCGACCCACCGCTCATTCAGGGGGCCAAAGAAAATGCGGCGGTAGGCGCGGAGCATATAGATGGCGGAGATGACGACGCCCCAGACCGCGCAGAC
>CAZSDC010000019.1:0-29600 GCA_964605515.1 uncultured Chthoniobacter sp. | reverse complement strand
GGGCAGAATAAACAGTAAACTGATAAGGAACATCAGCATGCTTTGCCTTGATTCCAAATTCGGGGGGGGCAGAATGCGTTCGACAAAATACCCCCGATCATTCGCGCTTTGCCTTGATTCCAAATTCGGGGGGGGCAGAATCGGTCATTTTGAGACCTCCAAAAGAACATCGCTTTGCCTTGATTCCAAATTCGGGGGGGGCAGAATGGCAAACGGAAATACAGAACTGTGTTATCTGCTTTGCCTTGATTCCAAATTCGAGGGGGGCAGAATCCAGCCTCGTTTTTCCAGTCCCCGGCTTATGCTTTGCCTTGATTCCAAATTCGAGGGGGGCAGAATTCCCCGCTTTGCTGGTTCAATCCGACCCATGCTTTGCCTTGATTCCAAATTCGAGGGGGGCAGAATGAAAAGATGAAGGCGGCAAATAAGATCGTGCTTTGCCTTGATTCCAAATTCGAGGGGGGCAGAATCCAAACCCCGCAGCATTTCGGCCACCTGCGGCTTTGCCTTGATTCCAAATTCGAGGGGGGCAGAATCAAACCAAAGCCACCTGCCGAGAAAACATCGCTTTGCCTTGATTCCAAATTCGAGGGGGGCAGAATCGCTGAGTCCAACCGTCTCAGAAATAGACGGTTGGGCCAGCGGCTCTACCAAAATTGTGCCTGTTCTGGGAGTTCTTCCGGCGGGACGGCACTCGCAGGAGAGCCGTGAATGACAAAACTGCGCTCCCATTGAGCGCGGGTGACGAAGATGGCCCGAACGCTGCCTTCCGGCGGCAGATTGGCTTTTACCCGTTCGATATGGGTTTCCTGCCGGGCGAATGTCACGCACGCCCGGGCATAAACACTCCATTGCAGCATTTGGTAGCCGTCATCCTTGAGCCATTCGCGAAAATCATGGGCGGCTTTCCGCTGTGGCTTCGTGCCAACGGGCAGATCGAATGCGACGATCAGCCAGCCCATTTTAAATTTTTCGGTGTCCATGGCTTGTAGAGCCGGGGATCAGCGGCGAGGACGGCGCGGCGGAATCCTCGCACTGAGCCCTCAATGCAACCGCGCACTTCGAGTTCAAGTCCGAGATATTCAGCGCGTTCGAGGGGAAATCCGGTGACCCATCGGCGGAATTCCGCCGTCACTTCCAATTCGTTTCCTGTGTTCTTATTTCGCATTTCGCTATTCCTCATTCGTCTGACCCATTGGGCGACGCGCCAATCCACGCACGGACGGAAAGGTTCCATGAGATCGTAACCGAGCGGAGTCGAGCGCTCGCGCGGGACATGCGAGATCCCGAATGTCGGGTCGATCCCAACCCCGAAAAGTTTTTGAAGAATGGTGGAAAGGAGCACGGCATAGCCGTAGTTGAGCAGGCCGTTGAGGCCGGGCAGAGAGCGTTCGCGGGAGAATTCTTTCTCGCCAAGACTGCGACCGAAAATCTGCCAGAAGAGCTTGGCACAAATCGCTTCCTTGTGAGGTTTCCGGCTGTTGGCTTCGCCGGCAAGGGCTGACAAGGCGATGTCATCGGGGGCGAGGCAAGCGGCAAGGGCGCTCTGATTTCGGCATTTCGCATCAACAGTCATCTGCCAGAGCCGCGCGCGCTTTTTCTCGTCGAGGTCGATTTGTGCGCGGGAGAGGAGGGTGTCGGTCGAACGGTTGGCGGGAAGGACTAGCGAAACCGGTTTGAATGCCTCGCAAATGATGAGGGCCACGCCGTGCTTGGCCGCTTCGAGAAAAAGGTTGCTGTGGATCTGCGCGGAAAAACTGGTGATGATAATCGAGGCAATATCCTCAATCGGCAGTCGCTTTTCTCCCTCGGCTGTCTTGCAGGTCAATTGCCCGTCACGGCAACTCAGCGATGCCTGCGGCGAGTCGATGGTGACGATGTGGAAAGACATGACGCGACATCATCGCCTACGGTCATTGCCATCCCACTTCCGCTAAAGTTGACTGGAATTCACCAGGTCGACTCGAAGTTTCATCGGCCATAGTTTAATCCGACGCGTGTTTCGGTGCAATTCCACAGAGTGGTGCCTTGAGCACTTCAAGGCCGCACTTTAGAAGCGTCTTGACGGCAACCTGTTGAAAACAACCGGACTGTCTTCGGTAAAGGATTTGATCCGCCGGACTTAAGTCGACAAGAAAGCCAGAGGCTTGATTAAGTTGCACGCCGCGAAGCATCCATGTTCCTCGATAGTCAGATTTTTTTGCCCTCTCATGAACCCGAATGAGAGTGCCAATACGTAAAACCCGAACCGGCTTTCCACCGTTAGCTTTTCGCAGCGCGTCAAGCTGGTGCCAAACCTTGTGCGGTCGAATCAGCGTTGGCTCTGGATCCAGCGCCAACCCAAAATTATCCCCGAGGACCTTTACCGCTTTAATATTTTTCAGCTTTGCCTCTGCCGGGTCGCCCTCCGGTGTGAGGCCGAGGAGAGCAGACTTGTCTTTGATGTCATACACCCACCGCCACGTCTTAGTTTCGCGGAAGATCTTCCCGCCCGCGCTTTCATCGGAAGCGGCGTCGACGCTGCGGCGTTTGCGGCAGATGATGAGCGCAGTCTTGGCGTCAGGTGAGGGCACGGGGATTTTCTTTTGCGCAAGCCACCGGGCGAGGCGTCGCGAATTGAGATGCGGGTCTGTGGGATCGAAGACGCGCCAGACCGTTTCCTTGCAACGAAGGCCGGAGAGATCTTTTGGTAAATGTTGCACGATGCGGCGCTCTTTGAGCCGCGCACAGATTTGTTCTTTCAAATGCGGGGCGAGATCGCCGAGACGCAATTCTCCATCCTGGGTAATGGCAACCATGTCGCCGAAATGCTGGTGTGCCCGCTTTTGCTCATCGGCGCTAAGGCGTCGCTTCACCAGCAATTCGAGTGCTCCGCCATCGCGGGGGAGAAAGAGCGAGGCAAAGGCAAGAACGCACGCATCGAGTGCATGGTGCAGGTGCGTGATGCCGCGAATATCCGTCTTGGTATGGAGCTTGGCTTTTCCGTCGGTGCCGATGTCGTTGGCGTTGAGCACGAGCGGATTTGCCAGTGCAAGGCAGCCGAGGAGGTTCCACGATTTGCGCACTGCACCAGTCACACTGCCCGGCAGCGAGTTGATGACGGGCTGTTTCTCCAACCTGATGTAATGCTTTTGCAACGCTTGTGCGCCCAGGCGCACAAGCTGTGAGGTTTTCGTCAGGTCGCCGGGGGTGAATTCCTTCTCCACATAATCGCGGAGTGCGAGCAGTCGCTTGCGGTTCTTCTTCCTACGCTGGTCGTCTTCGTGGCCTTTGAAGGTTTCGAGCGCGGCCACGTCCTTACTATATTGAGTCAGCGTCTTAATCGAAAGTTGCGGCATCCCATCCACCGGCTGCCCTTGAAACTCTTCGATGAAGCGGACGGCAGTGCGCTTGCCTTTCATTCTATTGATTGCAGAGAAGGTGATAACGAGCGAGTCGAGGCTGTCACTCGCGCGTTCGCTGCGTGGGATAATGTGATCCTTGTCAACGCGTCGGTGGAGCAGATCCAGTGCGTCGTAATTCGCACCGGTGTAGGGGCATTTCCAACCCAGATCTTCCGAAATGCGCCCTTTTCGGATGAGGCCGGGGCCGACATGGACGCCCATTCCCTCGTAAGCCGCTTGCAGTTTCTTTGCAACGCTTTTGAAATTTGCCAGTTGCTGGCCGGTAAGTTTTGCCTGCTCCTGTGCGGTCTTCCCCGACATTTCCTTTACATCGCGATTCACCTCAATGGTGATGCGCTCGATACGAGCGGGATCGCCGCCAGCGAATTTTGGATCGGCAATGAGGTCACCGAAAAGGCGTTCGAGGAGCTTGAGGCGATGGCGGATGAGGTGGTTGTTTGTCTGTTCGTCGAGTTCGCGCTGGAGTTGCGCTGCGCGGATGGCTTCGCTGCGAAAGAGCGGGCCGTTGTCCGGCGCGGCATCCGAGCCCTCAGCGGGATGCCGGTCTGTGTCGAAAACGAATTTAACTACTTCTCGCATGACGTCGCGTGTGTGCGGCGCACGGCCACTCGGGGGCTGGACGTGGAGAGGTGTTCGCAGGAACTCCTCGCGCGTGAGCGGTTCGGCTTTCCCGCGCTGCTTTGTATTGCCCCCGTCGAGATGACGCACGATCTGCGGCTCGATGCGGGGACATTCCGCAAGCAATTCGCCAACAGTGATCGCGTGACCTCGCCGCCATTGCCCCGAAAGCCGCTTACGCAAAGGCTCTGGTAATGTCGGCCACACTGCAGAGACCAGCGTATGCGTGTGGATGTAGCGCTGCACGGGATCGAGCACAAGCGCACGGTCAGCATCGGGATGCGAGAGGAGTTGGTCGAGATTGTCTGGCGCTTTATTTGTCAGCGCACGCACGGCTTTCTTGAAATCGCCAGGAGTCAAAAAGCCATGCTTTTCCATCTCGACATTTACCACGCTGCGCTCCGCAGCGCTGAGGCGCCGGGTGCTGGCTACATCGCCGGTAGAGATTTGGACATTCGCGAGTTGCATCGCCCAGCGGAAGCGGTGGAACTCGACACAATCCACGCTCGGCACCTTCGCGAGTTTTTCGGCCTCATGCTTCGCTCGTTCCACGTCGTTGGTTTCCTGTTTCACGCGCTGATAAACACGCTCGAAAGTGATCGGGCATCGGGCGATGATGCGGTTGTCGAACCGCGGGACGAGTTGCCCGAAGAGCAACCCTCCTGGGCTGAGTGAGCCATCTGCGAGACGCTGGCCGAAGCGCGATGGTAGGCGATAGTCCGGGCCGGAGAGCGCAGTGTAGTCACGCATCACAGCCTCGATAAATCGCTCGTCGAGTTGAGGGAGCATGCCGAGATGCGCTCGCAGGATGCGCTCGACTTCCGCCTCGACACCCTCGCGCGGAAAAGCGGCTCCGAGATTGCGCACACGCTGAGTGGAGGACTTCACTGCGCCAAGTGGATCGACATTGAGTACATCGCAGAAGACTTCAGCCATTGTTCCCACACGTCCGTATTTCTTATTGAAGCCATCAAGCAGTTCATTCGCCCGCTGTTCTTTTTCCGTATCCTCCGAGCTCGCGACATCATGCCGGCTCCAGCCTTTGTTGCCGTCGTAGCCGCGATTGTGTGCATACCAGCGGAGCACTTCCCATAGTTCACTCCATGTCAGCGTTTTTCCGCCACGCAAAACGCGCGACGCGAGCAGCCATGGCCAGGCTTGCTTGTTCGCCCCGAGTTGGGCTTGTGTCAGAACGCCGATGTGCGCGAGCAGACGCCGCAACCGAGTGAGGCGCAACCGCGTAGCGCGGATATGTCGCCGTTGCCTGCGGAAACTGCGCCGGTCGGAGGCAAGGCAATCGTCCGCCGGGAAAATCACCGCGCCGCACCCGAGGAGCGAGGGGCTGTCAGAGTCTTGCAATACGGCCCAGCCGATGGAGGAGTGACCGACGTCGAAGGCGAGTTGAAGATCGCCGCCGGAAGACGGGGAAGATTTTTTTGTTGATGGGGCGGAATGGAGTGTGTATTTTTTCATCTGGAATCAAGACAAAGTTAGATAGCGCAGACCGTTTCCCTATCCGCCAAGTGGATACACCGGTTCAAAAGCGTTCTCTTTATAAAAAGACGGGGTTTAATCACCCCGTCTTTTTCTTTTGTGGAGAGGAGATTCGTTGCCGTTTTCATGGGAGACGAGTGGGCATCGTAGGGGAATTTTCTCGAAATTGGAGCCCAAATTTCCGGGATCTTGCCTCTGGTCATGGATTCGCGAGTCATGACCTTCTCGCCTTTATCCTGACTAATGGTTGTGCGGGGAAAGGCAAAGCTGGTGGCGTTTTGCTGGTGGTCATGGCGCGGACGGTAAACCGGCTACCCGGTCAACAGATGTCCTACCAAAAAAAATAATGATGGATTTTGGATGAGGAATTTTGGGCGCGGGTTTGGCCCGCTATGGTCACGCATGGGCAAGATGCGCAT
Organism: uncultured Chthoniobacter sp.; assembly: GCA_964605515.1. Taxonomy (GTDB): domain Bacteria; phylum Verrucomicrobiota; class Verrucomicrobiia; order Chthoniobacterales; family Terrimicrobiaceae; genus QYQL01. Next base: position 23,665 of record CAZSDC010000019.1, on the reverse strand, counting down.
GCCCCTGACATCAGAACGGGGTGTCGTCGGTCTGGGCTGCGGGGAGGCCGATTTCCCATGTTTCCATGAGGGATTCCGGGAGTTCGGAGAGGAAGCGGGAGGGTCGCTGGAAGTTGTCGCCGTAGCCGGCATTGAGGCGGATTTCGGGATATGTGAGGTAGAGTTCGTCCTTGCAGCGGGTGACGCCGACGTAGAAGAGCCGGCGCTCCTCCTCGACCGATTCCGGATTTTCGAGGCTGCGCGCGCTCGGGAACATGCCGTCGGCGAGCCAGATCAGGAAGACGACCTTCCATTCGAGCCCTTTCGCCTGGTGCAGGGTGGAGAGGGTGATTTTTTCGGGGTCTCCAGCAAATGCGTCCGCGGTCTCGACTCCGCCGAGCAGGGCGAGCTGGGAGAGAAATTCCTCGGTGGACGCAAACTGGGCGGCGAATCCGATGAGCGTGGTGAGGTCGTCCTTCCGCGCGTCGTAGTTTTCAAATTTCTCCTGCATGTAGTCGTCATAGACGGCGAACAGGACGGCTTCCATCATGGCGGCCGGGGGCAGCGGACCAGGGGCGGGGACTAGGTCGGAGAGGGTATGGACGAATTGCGCCCATGTCTTCGCGGATTTTGCGGGAACTTTGAGCCCCTGCAGGCGCTGGAAGTCGGTGCCGCCGCCGAGGGCGGAGGCGGTCTGGTTCCAGAGGGTTTCGGCGGTTTTGTTGCCGATGCCGGGAAGCATCCTGGCCATGCGCTTGAAGGCGACCTCGTCGCGGGAGTTCATCGCAAACTTTAAAAATGCGGCGACATCCTTGATGTGAGCCTGTTCGAAGAACCGGAGTCCGCTGGTGAGCGAGAACGGGATCCCGCGCTTCGTGAGTTCCATCTGCACGTCCATCGAGTGATAGTGGGCGCGGTAGAGGACGGCCATTTCCTGCAACCCGATCCCCTCGTTGTGGAGTTCCGCCACCCGCTGTCCGACAAATGCCGCCTGCTGGATGTTGGTGTCCAGGCAGACGAGGGCCGGGCGAACCGGGTGTGATGTCCGCACGGCGCCGAGGGTTTTCGGAACCTGCCGCTCGTTACCGAGGATTGCGGCATTCGCGAGGTTCAGGACCTCGGGCACGCTGCGGTAGTTGGTCTCGATTTTGAAGACCTGGGCAGCGGGGTAGCGCTTGGGGAAATCGAGGATGTTTTCGATATTCGCGCCGCGCCAGGAGTAGATGCTCTGGGCATCGTCTCCCACAACCATGATGTTCCCGTGCTTCCGGGCGAGGCAATCCACGAGCTCGGCCTGGATCCGGTTGGTATCCTGATATTCGTCCACGAGGACGTGGAGGAACTGGCTTTGATACCCGGCGGCGACGTCCTTGTCCGTGAGAAAGAGCTCGAGCGTCTTGCAGAGGAGGTCGTCGAAATCCATCGCGTTCGATTCCTTCTTTCTGGCCTCGTAGAGGTTCTGGACGCGCTCGATTTCCATTTCGAGCGGGATGAAGTAGGGGTATTTCTCGACGAGGACTTTGCGAACAGGAAGTCCGGTATTGATCGAATAGCTATGAATGTCGGCGAGGACTTCCGCCTTGGGGAACCGGCGTTCGGTGCCCGAGAGCCCTTCTCGTGCCAGAATGCTGCCGATCATGTCCTCCTGGTCCTCGCGGTCCATGATCGTGAATCCCTGGCGGAACCCGATGCGCTCGGCATGGCGGCGCAGGATGCGGTTGCCGATCGAGTGGAACGTTCCGCCCCAGACGCCCTCCGCACCGGGCACGATCGAGCGGACGCGTTCGAGCATTTCCTTCGCGGCCTTGTTGGTGAATGTCAGGAGCAGGATCGAGCGGGCAGGCACCCCCTGCGCGAGCAGCCAAGCCACACGGTAGGTGAGCGCACGGGTCTTGCCGCTGCCGGCGCCGGCGATTACCAGCGCCGCACCGGGTGGAGATGTCACAGCTGCCAGCTGCTGTTCATTCAGTTCGGCGGCAAAATTGATCGGAGGCCCGCTACTCGGAGCATCGAGCGTGTAGGACCTAGCCACTGTCACTCGGCTCCGGGAATACGGAATTTTTCCATGGATCCCGGAGGAATCCCCAGGCCGTAAGCGAGGAGGTTTGCGGATTCATTCCAGATCCGGGATTTGTTGTCGCCGAGGACGACGGCGATGACGTCCTTCCCGTTGTATGCCCCGCTGCTGATCAGGCAATGCGCGGCCTTCTCAGTGTAGCCGGTCTTCATGCCGTTGCAGAACGAATAATACCGCAGCACGCGGTTTGTGTTTTTCCATGTGGCTGTCTTTCCCGTTGAGAATCGGAACGTGAGAGCCCGGGTCTTGATGATCTCCCGCAGTCCGGGATCCCGATAGACCGCCCTGGCCACACGGGCCATATCCCGCGCGCAGGAATACTGGTCGTCGGCGGGCAGTCCGTTCGGATTTACAAAATTCGACGAATAGCCGCCGAGCGAGCGCATCGTCGAGTTCATCCGCGACGCAAACTGATCCACGCTGCCGGCATTGTCCCGGGCGAGGGCGCGGGCGGCATCATTGCCGCTATGGACCAGCAGCCCGTGCAGGAGCTGATCGCGGGTGTATTGTTGTCCCGGCCGGATGCCGAGTTTGGTCGGTTCGCAATTGATATCGACGTCCTTGATTGTGACCAGTTGGGAAAGGTCGCCCGCGTTTGCCACGATGTAGGCAGTGAGCAGCTTCTGCGTGCTTGCCACCGGCCGCCGCTCCTCCTCGTTTTTCTTGAAAATCACTCGCCCTGTGTTGGCATCGAACAAAATGGCAGACCGTGCGGTAACGACCGGCGGCTCCGCAGCCATCAGGGTTCCGGTGGCAAGGACGACGAGCGCGAGCAAAAGATTCTTTTTCACGGGCCGGACACTACTGCTTCGGCGCTTCAGATTTAAGCACTTTTTCGATGGCGGGGTCTTTTTCTGCACCCAGTTCGATGGCGCGGAAATAATGGCGGCGGGCCAATTCGATCGCCGGAGGCTTTTCTTCCAGATAAAAAACCGCGAGGTTGTAGTGGGCGTCGGAGTAGTTCGGATCAAGTTCCACCGCGTGGCGGAGCTCGGATTGCGCCCCGTCGATCCAGCCTTTGCGCCCGACCACGACCCCCAGATAATTCCTGGCGCGCGGGTTGCGGGGGTCCTGCAGAACGGCCTGTGCCAATGCGGCCAGCGCGGAATCAAACTGCTCTTTGTCCATGTAGATAATGCCGAGCGTAAGCCATGCGGCGGGGTTCTCGAGGCGCATGGCAACGGCCTTTTTGAGCAGCTCCTCGGCTTTGTTCAAGTTGCCGGAGGAAAATTCCACGACCCCGAGATTGACGAGACCGAGGGCATTGTCTGGAACCAGATCGACCACCCGCTGGTAGGCTTTTCGCGCGGCGGCATAATCTTTCCGGAGGAATGCGCTGTTCCCCTCGGCTGCAGCCTCCTTCGCGATCGTCGGGACGAAGCGGGCATCCGAGGGCTTGGGCGACTGGGCGAAGCCATGAACCGCTGCCAACACAAGTGCGACCAACACCAGGCGGGAACATCTATTGCTGAAGGGGTTACCGCTGTGTTGTCCGTGGACAAAGTCGGATCGGACTGCGCCGGTCAAACCAACTCGCAGGGACGGTCTCCCTTCAATTCCGGGAACGCGGAATCTCATTCCCCGGAAAGCTCCCCGGCACGGTGAGCTGCCGCACGGACAGCCTCGATGAATGCACTACGAACCCCGCGGTTTTCGAGCTCCCTCAACCCCGCCATCGTCGTGCCCGCCGGGCTGGTGACCATTTCCCGAAGCACCGCCGGGTGCTCGGAGGTGGCTGCAAGCATCTCCGCCGCCCCGACGACAGTCTGCACCGCGAGGTCGAGCGCCAGCATCCGCGGAAGTCCGCAGGCGACGCCACCATCCGAGAGCGCCTCGATCATCAGATATACATAAGCAGGACCGCTCCCGCTCAGGCCGGTGACGGCATTCAGCATATTCTCCCCGACCGGATAGGCTCTGCCGACGCTGGAAAAGACGGCCTCGGCGACCAATCTGTCCTCAGAGCTGACGGTATCGTCGCAGGCGTAGGCCGTGGCCGACCTGCCCACCATGGCCGCCGTATTGGGCATTGCGCGAATCACGCGGGCGCCGGAAGCGAGTGCTTTCAGGGTGGCGATTTTTTGTCCCGCCACGATGGATAGGAGGAGCTTTCCGTCCAGCTCGTTTCCCGCCTGCCCGAGCGCCTTCCCGACATCGTTCGGCTTCACGCAGAGGATAACCACGGAAGCACCCGATACGGCCTCCGCATTCGAGGTGAGGACGTGGACCGAGGTCGCAGCTCTCAGGCTTTCGAGCAATTCCGGCTCCGGGCAAGAAGCGGTGATGTCCGTGGCCTTGCAGACCTTGGCGCGGAGCATCCCTTGAATCATTGCGAGGGCCATTTTTCCCGCTCCTAAAAACGCATATTTCATAAGGGGACCGTAGCAGGAGGTTTCCGGAAGCGCGAGCGGCGTTTTTCGGGATCGTTTCCCAGGAACGGAATTGGAAATTTGTCTTGCTCCAAAATGGATCGGGACCGATTGCTCTATGCCACATTTATGATGTTTTCCCTTCCTCTCCGCTTTGCAGTTGTTGCCGCTCTTTCAACCGCCACGGCCTTGGCGGATGTCAAACTTCCCGCGATTATCTCCGATCACATGGTCCTGGAAAAATCCTCCAGAGTTCCGATTTGGGGCAAGGCGGATCCGGGCGAAAAAGTGACCGTGACCCTGAATGGGCAATCCGCGAAGGCGACAGCGGACGCCGGCGGGAAGTGGACCGCCTCGCTGGACTTGAAAAGTTCGGCACCCGGACCGTTTGAAATGACGGTCGAAGGAAAAAACAAACTGACGCTGACCGATGTTGTCGTTGGCGAAGTCTGGGTTGCATCCGGGCAGTCGAACATGGAGTTCACCCTGATGAGAAGCCTCGATGCAGAGCCGGAAATTGCGCGATCTGCCAATCCCCTCCTCCGCCAGTTTCTAGTGAAAAAGAATCCGACGCGCGAACCTCTTGAGGATACTGAAGGCGCCTGGGTCGCGGCATCACCGGAAACAGCCGGCACGTTCAGCGCAGTCGGATACTATTTTGCCAAAAAGCTGCAGAACGAGATGAAAGTTCCCGTAGGCCTGATTCATACCTCGTGGGGAGGAACTCCTTCCGAGGCTTGGACCAGCGTGGAAGCCATAGACAGCGTGCCCGACCTCAAGGCCAAACGCGAGCAACTGTGGACGGCTACCGAGGAATTCCCGGCGAAGAAGAAAGCCTATGTCGAGGGGTTCGGTGCGTGGCTAAAGGAGAACGCGCGAGAGGACAGGCCCGTTGCCGATGCCGCCGCTTTCGCCGGGGTGGATGTTTCAACGGATGGTTGGACCCCCGTGAAAGTCCCCGGCCCGATCGCCGCCAAAGGGCTCCCCGAGACCGGGGCCGTCTGGATGCGCACGGAAGTGAATTTGCCTTCCAAACCCCTCTCCAACATTTCTCTCAATCTTCCCATCGATGGGTTCGACAGCGTCTACTGGAACGGCAAGCTCCTCAAGCAGACCACATTCCTCGACTGTCTCTCCGCAGGCAATGTCCGACGTGGCGGCCAGTATGATGTTCCGCCCGCCGAGATCCGTGAGGGGAAAAACATTCTCGCCATTCGCTTTTTCGCCCCGGCACGTCCGGCCAAGTTCACCGGCGAGCCGAAGGCTGGCCCGATTTCGCTTTCCGGGGAATGGGCGGCCAAAGCCGAATATGATTTTCCATCCTTGGACCCGCAGAAACTGGCCGCCGCCCCCCAACCTCCGGCCAATCCTCCCGGCCCGCAGAACGTCGCCAGCTTCCTCTTCAACGGCATGATTCACCCGATCCTCCCGTATGCCATCCGCGGAGCCATCTGGTATCAGGGTGAGTCCAATTCCGGAAGGGCCTACCAATATCGCACGGCATTTCCGCTCATGATCACCGACTGGCGCAAACAATGGAACCAGGGGGATTTCCCGTTCTATTTCTGCCAGCTCGCAAACTTCATGGCCAAGAAACCCGACCCTGGCGACAGCGCGTGGGCAGAACTGCGCGATGCCCAAACCTCGACGCTCAAGCTCCCGAACACCGGCCAGGCGGTCCTGATTGAGATCGGGGAATCCGGCGATATCCATCCGCGGAACAAGAGGGATGTGGGCGAACGCCTCGCTGCTATCGCACTGGCAAAGGATTACAAAAAATCCGTTCCCTATTCCGGCCCGGTTTACGATTCCCTGAAGATCGAAAACGGGAAGGTCGTCATCACGTTCAAGCACGCGGACGACGGACTTGTCGCCAAGCCACTGCCGGAGACGTTTGTCGTCAAATCACAGACCAAGGAAACCGCCCCTCTGGTTCGAAACAGCCCATCCAGCCAGATCGAGGGCTTCGCTATTTGTGGCGAGGATAAAAAGTGGGTTTGGGCCGACGCTAAAATTCAAGGCAACACCGTGATTGTCTCGTCAGACCAAGTGCCGGCTCCGATCGCTGTCCGCTATGCTTGGGCCGACAACCCGACCTGCAACCTCTATAACGGCGCAGGGTTTCCCGCTTCGCCGTTCCGGACTGATGATTTTCCGCCGACCACTATAAGCGGAACATACTGATCATAAGCAATATGTGATTTCGCTAAAAGCGTAGAAATTTTTTTAGAAAAACTTCTTGCGCATTCTGCGATCATCCCTATCGTCATAAATGTTCTGGGGGGAACAGCAGGCCGTCGTAACACTCGTTGCGGCGGCCTGCATCTTTTATGGAGTGAACTCTTCATCGACGAATTTCGTTCGGAAGCTATGATGACGACTCACCTTCACCACCCATGATTTTTCTCGGAATCGACTGCGGCACGCAGAGCACCAAAACCATCGCTTTGGATTGGGAGACGGGACTGCTTCTTGCCTCCGCCCACGAGTCTTATGGGTTCCTGCCGGACCTTCCGACGGGAGCCATGGAACAGGATCCGGCGGAGTGGGTTTCGGCAGCAGATGCGACGGTGCGTAAGGTGCTCGCCGCGCTGGGGCCGCGGAAGTCCGAGATCCGAGGTATCGGCGTCAGCGGCCAGCAGCACGGGCTTGTTCCGCTGGACAAGGGCGGACGCGTCGTGCGCCCGGCCAAGCTTTGGTGCGACACCTCGACAGCAGCCCAATGCGTCGAGCTCACGCGGCATTTCGGCGGAGCGGATGAACTTATCCGACTTATCGGAAATGCGATGCTCCCCGGTTACACGGCCCCGAAAATCCTTTGGCTCCGGGAGAACGAGCCGGAGAATTGGAAACGGACGGCGACGGTTCTGCTTCCGCATGACTACTTAAATTTCTGGCTCACCGGGACTGTCGGCATGGAATACGGCGACGCCTCGGGGACAGCCCTCCTGGATATCGCGAAGCGCGAATGGGCATCGGATGTGGTGGAGTTTATCGCCCCGGATCTCGCGGACAAACTTCCGCCGTTGCAGCCTTCGTCCAAACCGGCGGGCACGCTTACAGCCAATCTTGCAAAGGATTGGGGGCTGTCCCCGGATGTCGTCATCAGTTCGGGCGGCGGGGACAACATGATGGGAGCGATCGGCACCGGAAATATCCAGGCCGGGGTCGTAACAGCCAGCCTTGGCACCTCGGGGACTCTTTACGCGTTTTCGGACGTTCCCGTGGCGGATCCGAAAGGCGAGGTGGCCGGATTCTGCGACAGCACCGACCACTGGCTGCCACTGGTTTGCACGATGAACCTCACGCTCATCACCGAGCATGTCAGGAATTTGTTCTCCTGGGATTTTACAGCCCTCGATGGGGCATTGGAGTCTGTGCCTGCCGGCGCGGGAGGACTTCTCATGCTGCCCTACCTCACCGGCGAACGAACGCCGAACCTTCCACATGGAACCGGCGTCCTTCACGGGCTGACCATCGCAAATTTCACTCCAGCCCACTTGGCTCGCGCAGCGACCGAGGCTGTGACATTGGGCCTCGGCTACGGACTCTCACGGTTCCGCGAACTGGGTGTCAAACCGGCGGAAATCCGACTTACCGGAGGCGGCAGCAACAGTAAGATCTGGCGAGGGATCTGCGCGGATGTGTTCGGCGTTCCTGTGGTGTGCCTGCGCAGCGGCGAGGGGGCGGGGCTTGGCGCGGCGGTGCAGGCGGGATGGACGTTCGAGGGCAGCCGGGATCTCCGGGCGATCTGCTCCAGGATTATCGCCCTTGACGAGTCCACTCGAGTCGAACCGAACGAGAAGAATACAGCCTGCTACGCCGCCTTGCTCGAAAAAACAAGCCATCTCCGCCAGACGCTTCACAAAAAGGATTTCCTGTAATGCGCATCGTATTGGCGGCCACAGGTGCCAGCGGCACCATCTATTTGCAGCGGCTCCTGGATCACCTCTCAGGGCCGGAACACGAACTCCACCTGGTGCTTACGGCTTATGCGAAGCAGGTCGTCAATGAGGAGACCGGCGGATTGCGGCTCCCGCCAAATGTCACCGAACACTCGGACAAGAGTATGAATGCCCCGTTCGCCAGTGGTTCCGCGCTTTTTGACGCGATGGTTGTCTGCCCGTGCTCGATGGGAACCCTCGGCCGGATTGCTGCCGGAACGAGTGAGACACTCACATTGCGCGCCGCAGATGTCTTTTTGAAGGAACGCCGCAAACTCATCCTCATTCCCCGCGAAACCCCCTGGAGCCTGATCCATGCAAGAAATGCTCTTGCCGTCATAGAAGCGGGCGCGATCCTCCTCCCGGCCATGCCGTCATTTTACAGCCGCCCGAAAACCTTCGAAGAACTCGCTGATACCGTCGTTTGGAGGATCCTCGACCAACTCGGCATTCATGCGCAGAATGCCTGTAGGTGGCAGGAGGAAGCCCGACCGGAATCCTAATTCCATGAAAAAACTACTCCTTGGCATCGCACTCTGTCTGGCCTCCTGCGCTTCGCGCCCGGATCTTTCCGACTGGACGCCTCCCGTCCAGCACTCCCGCGCCGCCTTTCTCTGGAAGCATCAGGGCGGGAGCCTCGCCGGTGAGGCGGACATCACCAACGACGTCCGCGGAGACATGAGTCTCCGACTCACCAAGGAACTCCCCAAACCCCTACTCGAAATCACCTCGATGACCGATGGCAGGTTCTCCGCCGAAGGTCCGCTCGCAGGCGGCGGATGGTCAGGCGACGCATCCCGCGCCCCCGCGCGATTCAGCCTCTGGACCGCTCTCGCCGCCGCTTGGAGAGGAGCCTACCCGGCACGAGATGGCCGACAGGAAGTTCACACTGACAGCTACCGGGCCGCGGTCTGGAAAGATTCCGGGCGAATCCGCGAACTCAGTGTGAGTTCGAACGACAACGGCGAGGTCATCCGTCTCGACTTTCGCTGATCCACTCTCCGTCGCACACGGCATACGGCATTTACCGCAGAAAACATTTTTCCATGAAGGCACTCGAAGCTGCGTTCGATCCGGAGAGGTTCCGGACCGAGGGACACCGGGTTGTTGACCTGCTCGCTGACATGCTCCGTTCCGAGACGGCGGGAGAAGGGGTGGTCCTGCCGTGGGCCTCCCCTGAGGAGGAGATGGCACACTGGAAAACGCGAATGGCAGGGCCTCCACAATGCCCGTCGGATTTTGTCGCGGAGGTGATCGCGCGCAGCATCAAACTCCATCACCCGCGCTACATGGGCCACCAGGTTTGCGCCCCGGCCCCAGACTCGGCCCTCGCCGGCTTCGCCTCGGAACTCCTCAACAACGGCATGGCCGTCTATGAGATGGGCCCGGCATCCAACGCACTCGAGCGGTGGATCATCCAGAAAACCTGCGGGAAGATCGGATTCTCAAACGGAGACGGATTTCTCACATCTGGAGGCACGCTCGGAACGCTGACCGCCCTCCTCGCGGCGCGGTCCAAAATGGCCGGCCACGCGAGGGAACTCGCTGTCATTGCCTCGGAGGAGGCTCACTACTGCACGGCGCGTGCGGTTGAGATCATGGGCGGAGACCGGCAGGGGCTGCTGACCGTCCCTGTGGACGATCGGTTCAAGATGCGCACGGACCTCCTCGGAGAAGCGCTCGAGGAATCTGCCCGCCTCGGGCGAAGATCGATCGCTCTCGTCGCCAGCTCGTGTTCGACCTCGACCGGAAGTTACGACGACATCAACGCCTGTGCGGATTTTTGCGAACGCCACGGCCTCTGGCTGCATGTGGACGGTGCTCACGGGGCGGCAGTCGCATTCCACCCCGGACTGCGCGACCGGATCGCCGGGATCGAGCGCGCTCACTCGGTTGTGCTCGACTTTCACAAGTTGCTGCTGACCCCTGCCCTCGCCACAGCCGTGATGTTCCGCGAGCCCGGAGACTCGTGGGCGGCGTTTCACCAGCAGGCCCGGTATCTTTTCGAGGAAGACGATTGCGATGCTTGGAAAGATGGCGGCCGCCGCACGCTCGAATGCACAAAGCTCGGCATGAGCCTCAAAATCGCCGCCCTGTGGCGCGCCTCGGGAGAGGAGGTGTTCCGGGAACACCTGGCTGCCGTGCACACCCTCGCGCAAGAATTCGCGGCGATCCTGCGGTCAAGGCCGCCGTTCGAGGTCGCCGTCGAACCGGAGTCCAACATCGTCTGCTTCCGTCTCAACCCCCCATCGTGCGACGGAGGGACAGCGGATGCCTTGAACGCCAGAGCTCGCAGGGCCGTGGTGGAGTCGGGCAGGTTCTACATCGTTCAGACTGTCCTGCGCGGGCGGACTTGGCTGCGCGCGGCGCTCATGAACCCGTTCACGACCATCGGGGATCTTTCCGCCATGCTCGATGCGGTCGAGATGGCCGCCAGCATGCGGGAAACCGAGTCCTCCCGATAGACGAAGCAATGGCACGCGCGGCCCAAGAGACCCGTCCCCCGCCGATCTTCTCTTGACGGGCGGGGCCTTCGCGGGCTTATTGACGCCAATTTCCAGCCATGAACAGACTGATTTCTACTATTCTCGCGCTCGGTCTTGCCGCAATGGCAGGTTGCGCCTCGTATGACACCCGACTCACCAGCACCGCCACCAAGTACCTCGGGCAGGACGGCTCGATCGTCTCGCGGTCCAGTGCGTCCACTCTTGCCGATAAAAATTCCTATTGGGATGGAGCGGGAGTCTCCGGGGAGCCTTCGATCCTGATCGATCTCTCCGAGCAGACCGCCTCGTTCTACAAAGGATCCAAGCTGGTCGGCGTCTCCGCGATCTCCAGTGGACGCGAAGGACGCGTCACGCCTGTGGGAAACTACAAGGTCGTTGGGAAAGAACTTGAGCACCACTCGAATCTTTATGGGGACTATGTGGATGCGGCCGGGAACGTGCTCGTCCGGAACGTGGATGCCAAAAAAGATCCCAAGCCTCCCGGCGCGATTTTCGCCGGCTCCCCGATGCCGTTTTTTATGCGCTTGAATTGCCCCGGGGTTGGCATGCACCAAGGGTTCCTTCCCGGCGTTCCGGACAGCCACGGCTGCATCCGCATGCCAGAAAGAATGGTAAAAATTTACTACGAAAACGTTTCGGTCGGCACTCCCGTCCGGATCGTGAATTAAGGCCAGCCGCTTGACTCTGATCAAGGCTTGCCAGCATTTCTGCTTGCCAGTCGTTGGCGGGTGGAGATTCTGAGCCGCGTCCGTTTAACAAAAATCAATCTATCCAACATGTCAGCAACAACTATTACCGCCATCCGTGCCCGTCAAATCCTTGATTCCCGTGGGAATCCCACCGTCGAAGCCGACGTGGAGCTTGCCGGAGGAGTCCTGGGCCGGGCTGCTGTCCCGAGCGGTGCCAGCACCGGGGAACACGAAGCCGTCGAGCTACGCGACGGGGTCAAAACGATTTATCTCGGCAAAGGAGTGACCAAAGCGGTCGCCAATGTCGGCAAGCTCCTCGCGCCGGCGGTCGTCGGCCTGGACGCGCTCGACCAGATCGGCCTGGACAAAACGATGCTCGCCGTGGATGGCACACCGACCAAGAAGAAGGTTGGAGCAAACGCGATCCTCGCCGTGTCTCTCGCCGCCGCCAAAGCCGCTGCGGCTCAGGTCGGCGTTCCGCTCTACAAATATCTCGGAGGGCCGAACGCCAAGGTGCTTCCGGTCCCAATGATGAACATCGTCAATGGCGGCGCCCACAGCGATGCGCCGATCGACTTCCAGGAATTCATGATCGTCCCGAAAAATTTCCCGACCTTCTCTGAAGCGCTCCGCGCCGGGACAGAAATCTTCCACGCCTTGAAAGGCGAGTTGAAGAAGCGCGGGCTTTCGACAGCCATCGGCGACGAAGGCGGGTTCGCCCCGGCTTTCGGATCCGCCGAGGACGCGCTCAATACGATCGCCAACGCGGTGAAGGTTGCAGGATATAAGTTCGGCAAGGACGTTTTCATCGCCCTCGACGCCGCCTCGAGCGAGTTCTACGACGCCGCCAAGAAGTCCTATATCTTCAAGAAGTCCGACGGAGCGAAGCGGACTGACGACGAACTCGTGGACTACTACAAAAAGCTCGTCGCGAAGTATCCGATCATTTCGATCGAGGACGGATGTTCGGAGAACGACTGGGTGGGATGGAAAAAACTCACTGTCGCGCTCGGTGACAAAGTCCAGCTTGTGGGAGACGATCTTTTCGTCACGAACGTCGATTTCCTCCGCAAGGGAATCAACCTGGGCGTGGCCAACTCTATCCTTGTCAAGGTCAACCAGATCGGTTCGCTCACAGAGACGCTCGACGCCATCGAACTCGCCAAGGAAAACAAATACACGGCAGTGATCAGCCACCGTTCCGGCGAGACCGAGGACACCACGATTTCGGACATCGCGGTTGCCACGAATGCCGGCCAGATCAAAACCGGTTCTCTCTGCCGCACCGACCGCGTCGCCAAATACAACCAGCTCCTCCGTATCGAGGAAGAGCTTGGCGATGATGCTGTTTACGGCGGTAAGTTCTAAGACCAGAATATCGCATCGCGGCGCGGAGAAATAAATCCTCCGCGCCGCTTTGTTTTGTCTCAAAAATCACGTTTGAGTAACGCGTCGCTCCTGCTGCGCTGTAAGCTTCGCGCCCTGCAGAAGTGCCTACCGGCAAGTCTCCCGGATGACATGCCATGCCGACCGAGACACAGCAGAAGTTCTGCAACAGACCAGCGCAACGATTTTCTGCTCCTTCGGGACGTCTCGCACGCGAGCTCCGAGGCAGCCTTCGGATGTCAGAAGCGAGCAGGCATAGCTCACCGCGGACGTATGGCTCGCGCAGGCAAGGTGTCTTTGTTGGCAGAATCCATGGCCGGAGTTCCGCAAGGTTAAATCGACACTCGCAGGGAATCCATCGTAAGATTTTCTCATGTCATTTGTGCATCTCCACTGCCATTCGGAATACTCGCTGCTCGACGGAGCGATCCGGGTTGAAGATCTGATCAAGAAGGCGAAAGAATTCGGGATGCCGGCGGTTGCCCTGACCGACCACGGGAACCTTTATGGAGCAGTGCCATTTTATCAGGCGAAAAAGAATTCCGGCGTAAAGCCAATCATCGGCTGCGAGCTTTATGTCGCTCCGGGCTCGATGACGGAAAAAAATGCCTCATCCGGAAAAGAGGCGGCCTTTCACCTCACCGTGCTGGCATCGGACGAGGACGGCTACAAAAACCTGGTGAAGCTGGTGACGGCTGCACACCTGGAAGGCTTTTACTACAAGCCGAGGGTCGATAAGGAGCTTCTCTCAAAACACTCGAAAGGCCTGATCGTTTTAAGCGGGTGTCTCAAAGGTGAGGTCAACTCCCTTCTCCAGACCGGCAATTTCAAGGCGGCTCAGCAGGCGGCGGCCGGATATCGCGAAATTTTTGGAAAGGACAACTTCTTCGTGGAACTTCACGACCACGGAATCGAGGCCGAGCGGCGGGGGAACCCGGATCTGGTCCGCATCGCCCGAGCGCTCGATCTTGGCCTCGTTGCTGCCAACGATGTGCATTTTCTCGAACGCTCCCACCACGATGCGCACGATGTGATGATCTGCATCGGTACAGGCTCGATGGTGGTGGATGAAAAGCGCCTGCGGTATGTCCCCGAGCTTTACTTCAAATCCGCGGAGGAGATGCGGGCGCTGTTTTCCGAACTTCCGGAAGCCTGTGACAACACGCTTGCCATCGCCGAGAGATGTCACTTCGAGATGGAGTTTGGAAAGGCGAAGTATCCGGCCTTCGAGCCTCCCGCGGGCACGACCCGCGAGGCTTACCTCCGCGATCTTTGTCGCAAAGGCTTGCGGGCAAGGTATGGCGAGCGTGCGGAGACAGACCAGGCCCTGCTGGAACGTTTTAACTACGAACTCAAGGTCATCGAAAACAGCGGGTTTATTAGCTATTTTCTGATCGTTTGGGACTTTATCGACTATGCGAAGAAGAATGGAATTCCCGTCGGGCCCGGGCGCGGATCTGCTGCGGGGTCGCTCATCGCCTATGTGCTGGGCATCACGGATATCGATCCTCTTCATTACGGGTTGATCTTCGAGCGGTTCCTGAATCCCGAGCGCATCAGCCCTCCGGATATCGATGTGGATTTTTGTATGGACCGCCGGGGCGAGGTCATCGACTACGTCCGCAAGAAATACGGCGAGCGGGCGGTCTCCCAGATCGTCACTTTCGGAACGCTTGGCGCAAAGAGTGTCGTGCGCGATGTCGGGCGCGTCCTGGGCTGGAGCTACGGGGACGGAGACCGTATCGCCAAAATGATTCCCAACGAACTCAATATCGATCTGGAAACCGCCGCGAAAAAGAATCCCGAACTCGCGGCTGCCATCGAGAACGAGTCCGCTGTCAAGCAGCTCTGGGACTACGCGACCGTGCTCGAAGGCCTGAGCCGGAATACCGGAATCCACGCGGCGGGCGTGGTGATCGGTGACCGTCCGCTGGATGAGTTCATTCCTCTCTGTCGCGGGAAAGAAAACGAGGTTGTCACTCAATACGCCATGGGTCCCCTCACCGATCTCGGGATGCTCAAGATGGATTTTCTCGGGCTTAAGACGCTCACCGTCATGAACGAGGCTGTGCGGCTGATCCACAAGAAGGATCCCGCATTCGATCTCGCCACCATCCCCACAGACGACGCGGAAACATTCGGCATCTACAACCGCGGGGAAACGCTCGGAGTTTTTCAGATGGAGAGCGGCGGGATCACGGGGTTCTGTAAGAATTTCGATATCAAAACCATCGGTGACATTATCGCCCTCGGTGCCCTCTACCGCCCGGGTCCGATGCAGTTCATCCCGGATTACATCGAGCGGAAGAAAGGCAGGAAAAAAATCGAATATCTTCACCCGCTTCTTGAGAAAGTCTGTTCGGAAACCTTCGGGGTCATGGTCTATCAAGAGCAGGTGCAACTTGCGGCCAGCGTTCTCGCAGGATACTCGCTCGGCGACGCCGACTTGCTCCGCCGTGCGATGGGAAAGAAGGATGTCAAAAAGATGGAGGAGGAGCGGGCCCGCTTCGTCGAGGGCTGTGGCAAAATCAACCAGATCCCGCCGAAAATAGCGGACGCGATATTCGGATTCATCGCGGAATTTGCAAACTACGGTTTCAACAAGAGCCACAGTGCCGCCTACGGATGGATCTCCTACCAGACGGCGTTCCTGAAAACCCATTACCCGTTGGAGTTCATGTCCGCGCTGCTCAGCTTCGATGCCGGCACCACCGAGCGCCTCACCGAAGTAATCGGTGAATGCCGCCGCATGGACATCGTCATCCGCCCGCCAGACATCAACTCGAGCGACTTGAAATTCACGCCGCAGGAAGACGCCAAGGCGATCAGGTTCGGCCTCGGATCGATCAAAAACGTCGGCACTGGAGCCATCGAAACGGCGGTTTCCGAGCGTGAAAAAAAGGGGCCGTTCAAATCGCTCGAAGATTTTTGCTCGCGTCTCGACTCACGGACGGTGAACCGCAAAATCCTAGAGAGCCTCGTGAAATGCGGTGCCTTCGACCCGTTTGGAAAGTTTCGCTCACAGCTTTTCGCCGAGATCGAGTCCGCCATGGGAGCGGCAGCTTCCGCCCAGCGCGACCGGGCGAGCGGACAGGTCTCCTTGTTTGGGGATTTGGATATGCCCTCCGACAACGGAAGCGCAGCTGGCGCCTCGAAGGTAGAACCCTGGCCGCAACAGGAAATGCTCGCCTACGAAAAGGAGCTTCTCGGCTACTACATCAGCGGGCATCCGCTGGACCGCTTTGCCGGACACTTCGACTCCGGAAAATTCTCGACCATCGCCCAGGTTCTTCAGGCCGAGGAATCCGGCACGTTCAAGCTCGCGGGGCTGCTTGTCACCGTGGAAAAGAAGTTTTCCAAGAAGGACGGCAAGCCATTCGGCGTCCTGTTGCTGGAAGACTTCACCGGCTCGCTGGAGATCACCGTCTGGGAGGAGGCATTCACAAAAAATGCTGCCCTCCTGATCCCGGGATCGGTTATCGCCGTCAATGCAAGGATTGCCCGCCGCGACGATTCCGTTCGAGCGACCGCAACCTCCATGGCCGCCTTGAAACCCAAGACCTCCGTCAAGCCAGTCCGCCTCAGGCTCTCACGCGAGAAAATGCAGGAAACTGACCTTTACCAGATCCTGGAATCGATCAAGCGGCATCCCGGCCCCCGCCCGTTGTATCTGGAGTTCGTCCGGGCCGACGGCAGGACGATTGCAATGGCCGCCGGGGATGAGTTCGCGGTAGGTGATGAGCGGGAACTTGTCGAGGAACTTGCGGCGTTCGCGGTGTGACAAGACGACAGCTTCCCCATTCACAATTTTGTCTGACTGAGCCAAATCATACGAACCCTCCGGGAGGACTGCTTCCGGTATTGTTTCCCGGTTGCCAAAGATGAATATTGAGCTATATCCCCCGTCACATGAAAATTCCACTGGAAGACACGTTTGTAGATATCGTAGGAAAAGCGCAACGCGGGCTGAAACTCACCGATGATGCCCTCGCCGCCGCAGCTGGAATACCGGCAGTGGCTCTCGCCGAAGTGAGGAGCGGGACATTTGATCCGGAAGTCCTCTCCTCGCTCGCCCCTGTGCTGGGATTGAATACGAAGGCCCTGGTTGCGCTAGGAGCAGGAACCTACAAGCCCGCCTCCGTCGCACTTCACGGCCTGGAGTGTTTCAATACGGCCTTCGAGGACATGACCGTAAATAGCTACCTTGTCCGCGATGAGGCTACAAAAGAAGCCGCCGCCTTCGACACCGGGGCGGATGCCACACCGATGCTGGATTTTCTTGGCAAGCACGGGCTCACATTGAAATACCTTTTCCTCACCCACACGCACGGCGACCATATTTTGGAATTGGATCGCTTGGTGGAAAAAACCGGGACATCCGTTTTAGTCGGATCCCGCGAACCGGCGCTTGAAGGCGCTGAGCCATTCGAAGCGGGACGATCATTCCAACTTGGCAGGATGTCCATAGGGACCCGTCTCACATGGGGGCACGCGCAGGGTGGGATCACCTATGTGGTCGCGGGCCTGGAAAAGCCGCTCGCTGTGGTCGGGGATGCGGTCTTTGCGGGCTCGATGGGCGGAGGAGCAGTCTCTTACGTCGACGCCCTTCGCACCAACCGGGAAGAAATCTTCACCCTCTCGGATGATACCATCCTGGCACCAGGGCACGGACCGCTCACGAGCGTTGGCGAACAAAAGAGAGCGAACCCGTTTTTCGCCGTCTGAATTATGAAGCACCACCCTCCATCCATCGCATTCGTCGGCGTCGGCCGCATGGGCGCCAACATGGCCCGTCGCCTCAAATCTCAGGGCTTCGCCGTTACGGCCGTTTACGACTCCTACCGTCAAGGAGCCGAAACCCTCGCGGCGGAGATCGGGGCAACCGCCCCGGCGACCCTCGCCGAAATCACCGCCTCCGCTGATGTCATCATCACGGTCGTCACCGATGACGCCGCGCAGATCGGCCTCTTCGCGCCGACAGTGAACTCATTACTCGTCGGGGCCACGGGAAAAACCTTCATCAACTGCGCCACCGTCTCGCCAGCCGTTCACCGCGAAATCGAGGCCCGCTGCGAGCAGGTGGGGGCGCACTCTCTCGAAGCCTGCATGGCCTCGAGTATCACGCAGGCGCTCAACGGCACTCTCTACCTTATGGCCGGTGGAAAAAAGGCGGTCTTCGACAGCGTTCAGGACGTCCTCCTCCCGCTTTCCGATGATGGAAAATTGCTCCGCTACGTTGGCACGTCCGGTCAGGCCGCACAGGTCAAAGCCCTCGTGAACATGGTCATGAACATCAACACCGCCGGTCTCGCGGAAGGCCTGGGTCTGGCCGCCTCACTCGGTCTTGATCTTAAAACCGTGATGGAGGTCTTTTCGCAAACCGGCGCAAACTCCCGGGTCTTGGCGACCGATGGCGAAGATATGGTAAACCGCGACCACACCTGCTTCTTCTCGGGTGCACATGCGGCAAAGGACAGCGGGATCGCCCTGGCGCTCGCCAAGGAGCAGGGACTCAACCTGCCGCTCGCCGCTGCCGCCAAAGCCCAATACGACCGGATGGTCGCGATGGGCCTCGGCAACCTCGACAAAAGCGGCATCGCCGAGCTGACTTTCCCGGGGCGCGGAAAATAAACCTCTGACGGAATGTTGGGACGACTTGCCGCCGGCTGTGACTCATAACGGACCGGACGAGCACTGGTTTCCTCCGGCAATCAGACACCCGTCACGCCGCCATATACGGAAGAGAGGCGGCGCGAATGCGCACATCGTCGAGCCCCTCAAGCAGGTCAGCAATCGCGTCCCAGCGACCGGTCACAAGGGCTTCCTTGGCATGGTCGGGAAGCGTGGCGGGGAAATCCATGTCCGCAATGCTTACCTTACCTTCGAGAAGATCAATGCTGAGCAGGGCGGCAGGGTCAGATTCGATAATTCCGGCAACCGCCGTGATATCATCTGGTTTCATCACCACGCAAGGCATGCCAAGAGTGGTGGAATTTCCGAAAAAGATTTCCGCGAAGCTCTCGGCGATGATGGCCCTGAAGCCAAACCGGTAGAGCGCCTGCGGGGCATGCTCGCGCGAGCTTCCACAGCCGAAGTTCGATCCGGAGAGCAGGATCGAGGCTCCGGAAAAACGGCTGTCATCCAGGGCATGCGTGCCTCCAGCCTCTTTCGTTGCCGCCCGGGCATCGGCAAACGTGAACTCTCCGAGCCCGTCGAATGTCACGCATTTCATGAAACGCGCTGGAATGATGCGATCGGTGTCGATGTCGTCGCCAGCCACGTGGACTCCGCGGCCGACAACCTGTGTGATTTTTTCTAAGGCCATATTATTTGACGTTGAAGATTTCGCGGGCGTCGGAGATCTCCCCAGTGACGGCGGCAGCGGCGACCATGAGCGGGCTCATGAGCACTGTGCGCCCGGTCGGGCTGCCCTGGCGGCCTTTGAAATTCCGATTGCTTGAGCTGGCGCAAAGCTGGTCGCCGACCAGTTTGTCCGGGTTCATGCCAAGACACATCGAACATCCGGCACCGCGCCACTCGAAACCGGCCTCGCGGAAGATCGCGGCAAGCCCCATGCTTTCGGCGAGTGCGGCAACGCCCTGGGAGCCGGGAACGACAATCGCCTTCACACCAGTTCGAACCTTGCGGCCCCGGATGTGGCGGGCCACTTCCGTCAGGTCGCTCAAGCGCCCGTTAGTGCAACTTCCAAGAAAGGCTACGTCCACCTTGGTCCCTTTGATCGGTCGGCCGGCTTTGAGGTGCATGTGGGCCAGCGCCTCCTCTGCGGTGGTCCGGTCTTTCTCCGGGACATCCTTCATGAGCGGCACGTTCTCATGGATGAAAATCGCCTGGCCAGGATTGATCCCCCAGGTCACGGTCGGCGCGATCTCGGAAGCCTTATAAGAAATTACGTCGTCATACGGGGCCCCCGGATCTGAAGAAACCGCCTTCCATCGCTCGACCGCGGGCAGCCAATGGTCACCTTTCGGGGCGTAGGGACGGCCCTTGAGATAGGCGAATGTTGTCTCATCCGGATTGACATACCCCACGCGTGCACCGCCTTCGATGGACATGTTGCAAACAGTCATCCGCTCCTCCTGAGTGAAAGCATCAAAAGTCGAACCACCGTATTCGTAGGCATACCCGAGTCCGCCATTCACGCCGAGCCTGCGGATGATGTGCAGGATGACATCCTTCGAGTAGACCCCGGGAGATAGTTTTCCATCGACATTGATCCGGCGGACTTTCGGCTTGCGGATCGCCATCGTCTGCGTCGCAAGCACGTCGCGCACCTGGCTCGTTCCGATGCCGAACGCGATGGCCCCGAACGCTCCGTGCGTCGAGGTGTGCGAATCCCCGCAGGCAATCGTCGTTCCGGGTTGCGTGATCCCCTGCTCCGGGCCAACAATATGAACGATCCCCTGCTGGCCGCCGGGAAGATCGAAAAATTTGATACCCGACTCCGCGCAGTTTTTCCGCAGGGCCTTGATCATGTCGTCCGCGAGACTGTCGCTGAATGGCTCCTCGCTCTCGTCCGTCGGAACGATATGGTCCACCGTAGCAAACGTCCGGGAGGGATACAGGACCTTCAACCCCAGATCGCGCAGCATGCCGAAGGCTTGCGGGCTGGTCACCTCGTGGATCAGGTGGGTGCCGATCAGGAGTTGTGTGGATCCGTTCGGGAGCGTTCGCACTTTGTGCGCCTCCCAGACTTTGTCGAGTAGGGTCTGGCTCATGTCTAGGACATCAATCTAGCGAAGACTTGCACTGTGGCAAGAAAAGCGATGCCGCTTGTCAATTCCCCCGAATGTTGAAAGAATAATACCCTCCCCATGGCGATCGAGCATCCAGAAAATTGGTTTCTGAAAAAACACGAAACGTCTGAAGTTTTCGGGCCGATCCGCTTTGAGCAGATCCGAACCTGGGCGAAGGCTGCCCAAGTGAATCCGCAAGACATGGTCTCCACAGACCGGGAGGTCTGGACCAAGGCCCCGATGATTCCGGACTTCGCGATGGATTGGCTGATCGAGGTCTCGGATATTTTGCTCTACGGTCCGACAACTGCAGAGGCATTGATTGAATTCAGCCGCCTTGGCGAGATCACGCGGGAGACCCGCATTGTAAACTGCCGGACCGGAGAGGCGATGCTCCTCGGAGACGCGCCGTTTTTCCGCCAGGAGGCAATGCGGCCGGCAGTCGAGGAATTTCCCCAACCCCAAAAAGGCGGGATCAAAGTCAACCTGCAAAAACGCATCCGCGAATTGGAGTTCGCCCTGATGGAGAAAACCCGCCAGCTCACAGCGGCAAGGGATACCATTGCCAGACTTGAAGCAAAGATTCGCGATTTGGAGTTTCAACTCCCGATCACCCGCAGCGGGAGGAAATAGCGCCCGGGCGGGCGGGGGTATGCTCAGCGCAGTGCCGGCTCGTAAACAAGCGATTCAATCACCGCCGTCGTGACAAGTGAGGAATCCGCTTCGTCAAATGCGTAGGCCAGACGCCCGCCTACAAAAATGCGGTTCGGTGTGTATTCGGTAACCTCCGCATTGGTCCCGCCACGCAGCAGGATCTGGCCGGATTTGTCCGGCATGGGATTCGAACTCAGGATGCAGTGGGAATTCTTCCCGACGGTGAGGAGATAGCAGCTTTTCGCTGTCTGCAAGGTCACCCGATCCCGCGGGCGGAGTGCATCCACATAAATTTTTTCTGCACCGTGACGCCGTCCGTCTTGCGGAGTAGCGTGGGGCTCAGGGTTGCCTTCCGTTTCAGACATGACACATTTTTTATGGGGATTTCGGAATAGTGGCCAGAAGATCCGTCAATCCTTAGCGGTTTCTTGGAGCAGCGAGGACTCCGCCCGCTGCTGCGGCAAGCGCCAGCTGGCTCACAGTAACCGGGCCGCTCGATTCCAGAAAGACTCCACCATCGAGACGCTGCTGAGAGAGAATCACGGGAGGAAGGTGGCGGGATATCGTCTCGGTCTGAGGAAGTTTTCCCGTATCGATCATCTCAGCGGCCCCGGGCATGACCTGGGCACCAAATAGGATCACCGGACGAAGAGCGGTGTAGGCACGCTCAAAAATGGAACGTGTGTCAATGAAGGCAAACGTCTCGTTTGCGGACCTGTATGCCGGAATGGCAGGGGCGAATGCGGGCAGCCCCTCGATGGCGGCTGACCCCTCCGACCGCGCAGCTCTCAAGACGCTGCCTGAGTCGATGCCGATGATCAGAAACTGTGCCGCTAGCGTCAGGGTGGGCGATGCCAGCGGATTCGAGACCGAAGGAATGCTGTAAAGCTTGATCCCGTCCTCGTCAACCACGCGTGTTTCGGGGAAAAATGAGATGAGTTTATTCAGGGTCTCCCCCGCCTTGACCTGATCGCGGATTTCGACGGCGAGTATGCCGGAAGGAGCCATCTGGCCGGTTCCCCAGTTGAGGACAACGGCGCACTCGGGTCCAAACGATGTGGAGGCCAGTTTCGCCAGATCGACAATCGCCTGCTGCGGAGCAGCATCCGGCAGGGCTTTCTGCAGAACGGCTGGAAGACCGGAAAGCCGCGCCAGAAAATCGACGAAGACAACCGTCTCGGGAGTGGTGAACCTCGCCATTTTGCGGGTGAGCGTGTCGGCCGGCTTAGGACTCTTGCGCAGGATGAACAACGCATCGCGCTGAAGCTCCCCATCCAGCTTCAGCGATCCGCCCATCGCCTCGGTAGCCCGGAGATCCTCGACCTGCTCGGGGATCGACTCAGCGCCAAGGGATTTTCCGATTGAGAGGAGGATGTCAATCGCCTTCTGCGGCTGCAAAAAAAAGGTGAAGTCCGGGGCGGTCAGCATCCGCTTGGAAACCTCCTGAAATCGCGGATTGGCAGTCAACGCGGGGGGGGCCTGTTTCCCGTCGACACGGTCGAGCGCGGACCTGATCAGGTTCCCATTTGTGGAAACGAACCCCCACCTTCCCCGGGTGGCTGTGAAGACCATGAACTTGCCATGGTTGCTGCAGACGATCTCCTCGCTGCGATGGATTTCCCGGGTCGTTTCCCCAGGTGGAAGTTCCCTCCTCATTCTAGCAACCGCCTCGTCAAAATCCTTGCGACCGCCCCAATACTGGAATCCCACCAGCGCATCCAGGCGGTCCGCTGCGATCTCGGTGACGGCGACAAAAATCCTGCCGGGCTTGAGGCCGATCAGAATTTTCCCGGTCTCGTCAGCTCCCGGATTGGCCATCAGCTTGGCAAGCGGTTTTTCCAGAAACGCCTTCACCTCAGGTTCTTTCCCGATCTTGGCCAGGCAGGTTCCCTGCCAGCGCAAGAACGATCTCGGCAAATCGGAACACGAGGCCAGGAAGACCGTGTCCTCCGGCACCAGCATCGCGGCATCGGACGGACCGGACGCCCTGAGGAAGAGCACTACGGCAAAGAGAATCAGAACCGCGAGGACTGCTGCGGCGGCGAGCAACTTTTTGATCATGCCTCGTGTCTTAAGGCAAATCGTTTGACGCCGCAAGCGTGGGGAGTAGCTTGGAGATCCTATGGACACATCAAAAATTCAAGAGTGCCTGAAGCCCGCCTGCTCGTGCTGCAACAAGGAAAACGTCCGCCTGGCCTCGGACATCTGTCTCTACCTCGGCTTCCTCTCGATCATCGCCTCGGTCGTGACCTGGTTCACCGCCTCGCGCGAAAACCGCGCCTACGGGGAACGCTTCGGGATTTTCA
>CAZSDC010000018.1:0-30232 GCA_964605515.1 uncultured Chthoniobacter sp. | reverse complement strand
CGGACGGCCTTGGGGACAGGGTCACGCTTGTCGGCCTCTCGGGGAGCGCCGTGGCTGCAGGCTGGATGGCCGGAAACCGGGCCAACATCGAATCCGTTGTGCTCCTCTCCCCGTTCTTTGGCCTCTCCGGACACCCGGTCTGGATGATTGATTCGCTGGCGGCCGTTCTTTCAAAGATCCCAAACTTCTACAAATGGTGGAACGATGATTTGAAAGAGAATCTCTCCGGTCCTCCCTACGCCTACCCGCGATACGGATCCCGATGCATGGCGGACACGATCCAGCTCTCCCGTAATGTCCGTGCCGGATTGAACAATCATCCTCTCATGGCCGGACGCATGGAGATCCTGACTACTGGCACTGACCGGGGCGCCAATAATATCCTCAACGATCAGCTCGCCACCGAATGGGCAGCGAGGAACCCCGGCCGCCTCACAATTTTCGAATTTCCGGAAATGGACGGTGTTCCTCACGACATGGTCGACCCCAACCAGCCGGACGCAAAAATCCAGA
Organism: uncultured Chthoniobacter sp.; assembly: GCA_964605515.1. GTDB lineage: Bacteria > Verrucomicrobiota > Verrucomicrobiia > Chthoniobacterales > Terrimicrobiaceae > QYQL01. The sequence goes on along the minus strand of CAZSDC010000018.1, from coordinate 29,719 downwards.
TCTCCTATCCAAGAATCCTCGAACTTCTCGGCGTCCCCTCCCCGGTTTCCCGCCATGAATCTATCCAGGAATCCGAGCGCATCGTGCGCTAACTCGGAATGCTCCACTTGATTCCGGCTGGCGGAGTTCACACTTGATGCCGCCCTCCGCTACATTGGTGTCCGGACTGCTCTGGAAATAGAAGGGACCTCCTCTGAGGTGAAAGCTCAGGCGATCCGTAGAGAAATCCAGCAACGAGAAGACTATCCGCCGAGATAGGCGGCGCGGACGGCGGGATCCTGTCTCAGCACGGAGGGTGAGCCTTCTAGGGTGATCCGGCCGGTTTCGAGCACGTAGGCGTAGTGGGAGATTTCGAGGGCGAGGTTGGCGTTCTGTTCGACCAGGAGAATGGTGAGCCCGAAATCCCGGTTGATCTCGACGATCTTGTCAAAAATCGTCCGCACAAGAATTGGCGCAATGCCGAGCGAGGGCTCGTCGAGCAGGAGGCAATTCGGCTTGCTCATCAGGGCCCTGGCGATCGCCAGCATTTGCTGTTCGCCGCCGCTGAGCGTGCCGGCATCCTGTTTGACGCGCTCAGAGAGCCTCGGAAAAATGGCGAACACCTGCTCCAGTCCTGCGGCCATTTCCTTTTTGCATTTCCGCAGGTAGGCACCCATCCGCAGATTTTCCAGAACGGTGAGATTGGAGAATATCATCCGTCCCTCGGGGGACTGCGCGATCCCGTGGGCGACGATCTTATGGGCCGGGAGACCCGCGATATTCTGCCCCCGGAAGTTGATCCGGCCGGCGGTGGGTTTGAGGATTCCGGAGATCGTGCGGAGGGTCGTGGATTTTCCGGCTCCGTTTGCGCCGACGAGCGTGACGATCTGGCCTTTCGCGATGCGGAGCGAAATCCCGTGCAGCGCCGTGATGCCGCCATAGGAGACGGAGAGATCACTGATTTCTAACAGGGGTTCGCTCACTCTGCCTCCTTGCCGAGGTAGGCGGCGATGACCGCGGGATTTGACCGGATTTCCTGCGGGGCTCCCTCCGCGATCTTGCGCCCGTAATCAAGAACGATGATCCGCTCGCAGATCCCCATCACCACCTTCATGTCGTGCTCGACCAGAAGGATGCTGAGCCCGAATTTTTCCTTGGCAAACCGGATCAGTTGCATCAGACCCACCTTCTCAGACGGGTTCATCCCGGCAGCAGGTTCGTCGAGGAGCAGGAGCTTGGGTTTAGTGGCGAGCGCCCGGACGATCTCCAACCGCCGTTGATCACCGTAGGGAAGAGAGTTGCCCGGGCGGTCGCGGCATTCGAGAAGCCCGAAAATCTCGAGAAGTTCGAGCACATGCGCGCGGATTTTCTCTTCCTCGTCGCGGTATCCCCTCCCCCGGAAGACAGCGTGCGAAATCCCGTGGCTCAGGTGCAGGTTGCAGGCGGTCCGCACATTGTCAAAAACGCTGAGCGACCGGAAGAGGCGGATGTTCTGAAACGTCCGGGCAATCCCCCGACCGGTGATCCGGTAAGGCCGCTGTCCGGAGACATCAACACCGTCAAATGTCACGCGGCCGGATGTCGGAGGATAAACTCCGGTCACCATGTTGAAAACGGTCGTCTTGCCTGCACCGTTCGGCCCGATAAGGCCGAGGAGTTCGTTTTTATCCAAAGAAAATGAGAGATCGCAGACGCACTTGAGTCCGCCGAACTGCATCGAGGCATTCTGGATTTCGAGAAGGCTCATGATTTCCGGGATCCAAAATTGAGCTTCCCGAACAACCCCTGCGGACGGTTCAGCATGAGGACGATGAGCAGGATTGAATAGAGGATCATCCGGTTTTCCGCCAAATGCCGGACCTGTTCGGGCAGCCAGGAGTAGCCGGAAACCGCGCGCAGCAGCTCGGGCAGAATCGTGAGGATGACCGCCGCCATGCACACGCCTGCCGTGCTTCCCATCCCGCCGAGAATGACCATGACTACGATGTCCACGGACTTGAGAAAGTTAAACCCCTCAGGATGTATGAACTGCTTGAAATGCGCGTAGAGGCCGCCGGCAAGCCCCGCGAAGAATGCCCCGATCACGAACGCAAGCACCTTGTATTTCGTCGTGTTGATCCCCATCGCCTCCGCAGCGATCTCGTCGTCGCGAACGGCGAGGAACCCGCTCCCGTAAGTCGAATGAACGAGCGTCAAAATTCCATAAACCGCGAGCGCCACGCCTGCAAACGTCCAGAAGAGGTTCGTGTGCTGGACTATTCCTCCGAGTCCGCGTTGGGCACCGAGCGGTTCGGCGTTCTGAATGACTCCTTTGATGATCTCGCTGAATCCGAGCGTCACGATGGCCAGATAGTCACCCCTCAACCGCAGCGAGGGCACCCCGACAAGCAACCCGGTGGCTGCGGCCACGAAACCTCCTGCCGCGAGAGCCAGAACATAGACGGTCGTGGTCGCCGGGACGGCCGACCCGAACGAAAAACCGAAATTGAGCGTCACCCATGCGGAAAAATACGCTCCGACCGCCATGAACCCCGCATGCCCGAGCGAAAACTGCCCGGTGTATCCGGTCACAAGATTCAAGCTGACGGCCAGGATGATATTGATCCCGATCGTGATCAGGATGTCGTAGTAGTAGGGGTTGATCGCCGACGAGAAGACATTCGCGCCAGCGGCAAGCAGCAGCGCCAGAAGAAGTGCGAGCTTGGGGTTCCAGCTCTTCATACCTTTTCGCGCTCCGGTTTTCCCAGCAGGCCTGAGGGTTTGAATAGCAGCACCAGGATCAGGACCGCAAAAACGAGCGGATCGCGATACGTCGGGTTCACGTAGCCGACAACCAAGGCCTCAAGCAACCCGATCAGGACTCCTCCCAGAGCCGCGCCGGGGATGTTTCCGATCCCGCCCAGAACCGCTGCGACAAAGGCTTTGAGTCCCGCATTGATCCCCATGAGCGGGTCAATGCTGGGCTGCTGGATCGAGGTCAGCACGCCCGCCGCGCCGGCCATCGCCGACCCGATGGCGAAAGTAAAGGAAAGGATCGCATCGATATTCACCCCCATGAGCGATGCCGCGACGGGGTTCAGCGAAAGCGCCCGCATGGCCATGCCGGTCTTTGTGTGTAGGACAACGGTCCTCAATACAAGCAGAAGGACGAGCGTCGAACCCACGACAATTACCTGGCCGATCGTGACCGTGAGATTCGAAAAAATCCCCCACGAGGCAGGGAACTCGATGGCCGCATCCGCGATGATCTCAGGAAATGCCTGCGGGTCGGCGCCGAACAAATACTGCCCGCCACTCTCGAGAAGGAGCGAAACCCCGATTGCGGTGATCAGGACGGTGAGGCGCGGATGCTGGCGGAGCGGGCGGTAGCAAATCCGCTCGATCAACACGCCGATCAACGCGCAGATGGACATCGCCGAAACCAGCACCAGCGCCGCACCCGCATACGAGGGGCCTCCGCCGAACAATGCCATCAGTTTCGGAGCGGTGTAAAATCCCGCAAACGCTCCCAGCATGTAAACATCGCCGTGCGCGAAGTTGATGAACCGGAGGACCCCGAAAACCATCGTGTAGCCGATGGCAATCAGGGCATAAATCGAACCCTGAGCCAGACCATTGATGAGTTGCTGAAGAAATTCTATCAAGTCCGCTCGGGGTTGAAAATTCTTACGGCTGGACGGATTCGACGAACTGGAAGCCGCCGTTTTCGATGGCGAGAATCACTGCGGATTTCGAGGCGTTCCGCTTTTCGTCGAGCGTGATCGTCCCGGTGATGGCGTCAAACCCCTTGGTGGCCGCAATCGCGTCGCGGAGCTTGGCGGATTCCGTGGTCCCGGCCCGCCGGATGGCATCCGCAAGAATCATCGCGCTGTCATAGCCGAGGGCCGCCATGTCGTCGGGAATCTCCCCGTATTTCGCCTGAAACTTCTTCACGAAATTCTGCACCTTCTCCGACTTGTCGCTGGCAGAAAAATGCGAAGAGAAAAAGGACCCGTCCAAAGATTTTCCGGCCACCTTGAGAAGCGAGTCCCCCACCCATCCGTCCCCGCCGAGTAACGGCACCTTGATCCCCAGCAGCTTGGCCTGCTTGGCGATGAGCGAAACTTCCCCGTAGTAACCCGGGACGAAAATCGCGTCCGGCTGCGCGGCCTTGATCGAGGTGAGCTGGGGTTTGAAGTCCTTGTCGCCGGTCGAATATTTCTGCTCGCGCACGATCTCGCCGCCGTTGGCCAGAATGTCTTTGACGAAAAACTCGGCCAGCCCGACGCTGTAGTCCTGCTTCACATCGGTCAGCACGGCAATTTTTTTCCATCCTCGCCCACGGGCAAACTTCGACACCACCGTGCCTTGGAAGGGATCAATGAAGCAGATCCGGAAAATGTAATCGCCCACCTCGGTAACTTTGGGATTTGTCGAGGCGGGGCTGATCATTGGGATCTTGTTCTGTTGGCAGATCGGAGCCGCCTCGAGCGACTTCGAGGAGGCAACCTCCCCCAAGATCGCCACCACGTTGTCCTGGGAGATCAGCTTGCGCACAATCGTGGCCGGCTGGCCCGCCTGGGATTGGTCGTCCTCGGTGATCAGGCGGATCTTTTTTCCGAGGACCCCGCCGTCCGCATTGATCTGAGCAACCGCCAGCTCTGTGCCCTTGTGGGACGACTGGCCGAAGCTCGCGCTCGCCCCGGTGAGTGAGGCAAATTCCCCGATCGGTATTTCGTCGCCTGCCAGAAGCGGATGCATGGCAAGGATGACGCCGGAAGCGATGGCAAACAGGCGAAAAACGGTCGATGTGGTCATATGTGAATGGGTTGCGGCGGATGTTGCCGGTTTGGTGCCACAAGCATTTGCCGTTCCATCCTGCGGGAGTCAATCCTCTAGTGGGGCCGGAGGATAAAAGGAAGCCCGGTTACGGCCGCCGGTCGTTTTTTTGAAACCACGGTTGCAGGGCCTGGAAGCGGTCGGTTGGAACCTTCGCCGGTATCGCCTTGTCGAACGGAAGATCCTCGTCCTCGAGATTCCAAGCTGTCAGCTCGCGGAAGGCGTGATACGTCCAATCCCAGCCATATTCCTCGAAGAGCGAGGTTTCATCGGAGAGGAATTTCGCCGCGCCGGGAGCCCAGCGGACGACGCTGAACTCGGCAACAACAATTCGTGCACCGTAGGCGAGCTGGAACTCGCGGACAGGTCCAAGGTGACGCGCGATGGCCTCCCGGTTGAACGGTCTGGAGTTGAACGTGCCTGGATAGCCGGGCTTGTCCGCATCGGTGGCCCAGGGTCGGCCGTCTGTTCCCTGGTGGGTATATTCGTAAGGCCAATACATGTGAACGGCGTAGATGACGTTCGACACGTTCACGGGCTGCATCCAGGCGAAGGCATCGGGAGAATCCCATTGGTCGGCGGCGATCAGGATCGGGGTTTGGGGATCGGTCCCACGGACGGCGGCTGCCGCTGCGGCCTGGAGCTCGAACCAATTGGCCACGCCGGGCGGGGACGGCCTGGTCTGCACCGGCTCGTTCATGAGATCGTAAGCCCAGAGAGCTGGATGAGCTTTAAAGCGCTGGGCGATATGCTGCCAGATTGCGATGAAGTATTTCTGCAGAGGCTTCTCCATCACCATGCGCAGGGTCCCGTCGGAGAACCTTCCGCCCGGGGGATAATGGAGGTCGATGATGACCTTGATGCCAAGCTTCTGGGCCTGGTCGAGGACCGCGGCCAGCTCGTCGAGCTTCGGTTTCAACCACTTTTCGTAAAGTGCGGGATCGGAGGGCACGGACGTTCGGTCCCACTCGGGATTGACCAACTGCCAGCGGATGATGTTGGCCCTCCAGCCGGCGAGCGCCGCAAGATCCTGTGGCGAATACTTCGAAGGCCCGACGACCCCGCGCATGCGGGTCGGGCGGGCGGGCTTCGCGCGCACGAGATCCATGCGGACATTTGCCAGGGACGCAGTGCCGGAACATTCCTGCATGCCAAGCTGCAGCACTCCATTAGTGGCATCGGAATCGACGCGGATCAGAAGCGACGAATGCTTCCAAGGGAATGTGCCGGTGAGGAGGCCTTCGTTGAACCATTGGGGTCCCGCCGCAGCGGATTCATAGTGAAGCTGCGCCTTGACCCCGTTGTAGCTGTGCGCCGGCATGCTCACTCCATCGGCCAGCACGTCGTAGGAAAGCAGGATCTCGCGGTCGCGCAGGGCCTGGATGTCAATCGGGATCGTCACGAGGCATGCGCCCTGGCTGTTCTCAGGAGGAACATCGAATCTGAGGCTGGCTTCGCCCGGCTTCCGGGATTCCCAACGGGCTCCCGGCGGCAAATCCTTCGCATTCGCAGGATCAAGCTGAAAAACTGTCTGCGCGGCAGCGAATGGGGCTGCCCATGCAAAAATCAGGACGGCAGCGGCGGACGTGTGGCGGATCATGAGAAACCCATTCAGCGTTTCTTCGAGGGGTTCGGCTTCGGTGTTGGAACCTTTGGGGGAGTTCCCCAGAGCAGCAACGATGGCCGCTGGTTCACCGCCGCGCTGAGCTGTTCGAGATTGGCGGACGTCGCCGCGAGGTTGCGGACGATCTCCCGGATCTGGGCGGGATTGAGCTCGGACGCGGGCTCGATGTTTTTCAGGATCTGGCGGAGCTCACGGTTCGAGGCCTCGAGCTCGCCAAGAAACTTTGTGGCGTCCGCGCTCAGCTCCGGAATCCGGGCCTTTTGCAGGACCGAATTGGAATCCTTGATCAGGGACTGGAGGTCGGAGCTGACTTTTTCAACCTGGGCACCAACCACCGCTTTGTTGAGGTTCTCCAGAAGCTCCGTGCCGCTCTGGCTGATTCCGCCGATGTTGAGTTTTTCAACCTCACGAAGAATCGCATTGATGGAATCCAGGAAGCTGGTGAGCTCGCCAGGCGCCGAGGGGATGTAATACACCTCGGGCTTCCACGGTGGCCAGATCGCCGGGAATCGCGTCGGGTCAAAGTAGTCGATATCGAGGTAGTTCAAGCCGGTGATCCCCTGCGGCTCGATCCGCACGCGGAGCCCCTGCTCGATGCTCTTTGTCAGCAATGGCGTCAGGTCGTCCGTGAACATGTTGGGAAACACCTCGCGGTTGAGCTCCATGAAGAGAACCACATAGTTGTAGAGCCCGTCGGTCTCCTGCAAATGATACTCGGTAAACGCAAACGCGATCTTCGTCACCTTGCCGATGAGAACCCCCCGGAATTTGACCGGTGTTCCCAGATCGATCCCCTGCACCGACCCCTTGATGTAGGTCTCAATTTGGATTTTCCGGCTGAACATCTGCCCTCCTCCAAAAACGAGAAGCGCAAACACCAGGAGCGCCACGCCTCCGGATACGAAGACCCCAATACGGAAAAAATGCGGCTTCGCGCTCATAGGGCCACCTCGCGGGCCTCCCGGCGAAAGAACGCACGCACCTTGGGATCGGTGTCGTTGTCCCTGAGATCGACGGGGCTACCCTGGGCAAGAATTCCCCTCATGGATGAGTCGAGCATAATCACGCGGTCTGCCACCGCATAGATACTGGCCAGTTCATGGCTGACAATCACAAAGGTCACCCCCAGGTTCTTGTTGAGGTTCAAGATCAGCTCATCGAGCCCGGCGGAGGTCACGGGGTCAAGCCCTGCGGATGGCTCGTCGAGGAAGAGGACAGCCGGATCCAGAGCCATCGCCCGCGCAATCGCCGCCCGCTTCTGCATGCCGCCGCTGACCTCGGCGGGAAAATGCGCCGCGAACCGCTCGAGCCCCACGAGAGACAGCTTCATGCGGGCCACCAGCTGCCGCGCATCGGCGGGCAGATCGGTAAACTCCTCCATGGCGAGCATCACATTTTCCTCGAGCGTGAGGGATCCGAAGAGCGCGCCGCTTTGATACATCACCCCAAACTTTTTGATCAGCCCTACCCTCTCCGGCCCGGAGGCTGTCGCGAGATTTTCGCCGTCGATCAGGACTTCTCCCGCCGCCGGTGTCAGCAGGCCGATGAGATGTTTCATGAGGGTGCTTTTGCCGCAGCCCGAGCCTCCGATGATCACGAAGACCTCGCCGCGGCGGACATCAAAAGAGATGCGATCGAGAAGCACAAAATCCCCATACGCGGCGGTCAGGCCGCGGACCTCGATAATGTTCGGATCTGTCACCATTTGAGCACGTAGAAGATCCCGGCAAAAACCGCATCGACGAGAACGATCAGAAAAATCCCGCTTACGACCGCCCGGGTGGTGGATTGCCCGACTGCCGAAGCCCCGTTCCCGGTCTGGAGTCCCCGCAGACAGCCGACACCTGCGACCAGGATTCCAAACACGAAGGATTTGAGCGTGCCGGTCATCACATCGCTTATGCCGACCGCGCTGACCAGCTGGTTCCAGAGCGCGGCAAAGGGAAACCCCTGCGCCATCATCACGAGGAACCCGCCCGTCACGCCAAGGACGCTTGCGTAAACGGTCAGGACCGGCGTGACAATGAACCCCGCCAGCACGCGGGGCACCACGAGAAAGCGCATCGGATCAAGGCCCATCGTCTCCAGCGCGTTGACCTCCTCGTTGACCTTCATGGTTCCGATCTCGGCGGCGAATGCGGACCCCGACCGGCCTGCCAGCACGACGGCCGTCATGATCGGCCCCATCTCGCGCAGCAGAGCCAGCGCGACGAGGTTCACCACAAAAATATCAACCCCGAACTGCCGGAGCGGAACCGCCGCCTGGAAGGCCATGATCATCCCGGTGAGAAACGAAACCATTCCGGCAACGACCAGGGCATCAACCCCGGCCTTCTGCGCCGTGACCCACATGTCCCCCCACCGGACCAGCTGCGGCCTCGCGATGCACAGCAGGGCGGTCACCGTAAACTCCCCGATGAAGGAAACCTGCTCGCGAATGTCCTGCAGGATTCCCCAGCTGACACGCCCGATCTGGGCGAAGAGCGACTGGTCGCGCTCCGTTGCCGTGGCGGGTTCAGGCGGCAAGTGATCGAACGGTCTGAGCAGCGCCTCAATCTCTGGACGAAGACCAGTGATTTGTGCGCCTTTCTGTCGGCCAAGGCACCACAGGAACGCAAGCCCCGCCCCATCCGCTACCACCGCTTTAGAAGCATCAACCTTGCAGCCCTCGGGAACCTCCCGGAGCAGTTTCCAGGATCGAGAGACCGCCGCCGCATCCAGCTGTTCCCCAAGAACCAACGTCCCGCTCTTCAGATCAAAGTTCATGCGACGCGATCACCTGAAAACCAATAGCGGTCTGCTCCGCTGCCAGCAAACCCCATTTCTTCAGGGCGCGTTCCCTGAAGAAGTTGCCCGGATGGGATAGAGCGTGCTGGCCGTGCAGAGGACGAACCCCCGCTTGGCCAGGGCATCAAAAATGGACGGCATCGCACGGACGGCTTTGGGAAAGCTGTCATGCGCCAGAATCACATCGCCAGGCTTCGCTCCCGCCAGAATGGTGCGCGTCAGCTTTTCCTGCGAAGGGTTCCGCCAATCGCCGGAATCCAGCGTCGAGCCGAGAACCTCGTAGCCCTCTTTCTGAACCACCTCCCGCAAGGACTCATCAAGTTCTCCATTGGTTGCCCGAAAAAACCTCGGCTTCACGCCGGTCACGCGGACGATCGCCTCGTCCGCAGACTGAATCTCCCGGATGAGGTCCGCCGGGCTTATGTGCTTGAGATCCGACCGCGAATAGGTGTGGTTGGCCAATTCGTGACCCTCAGCCACAATCCGGCGGGCCAGACCCGGGTTGAATTCCACATTTTCCCCCGTGACGGCAAACGTGGCCTTCATCCCCAGTTTCTTCAGGGCATCAAGCAGGAGCGGTGTGGTCTGGGGCAGAGGACCATCCTCAAACACAAACGCAATTTGTTTTCCCGCCAACGGCGACGGGGGCTGGGAAGGCTCCGCAGCCAGACCATCCGGCTCGGCGATCTGGCAAGTGGCCTCCGGCACCACCAGAAAAGCTCCTGCCAATACGGCAATAATCAGTAATGTGCTCCTCATCTTTCGGTTCATGCTTCCGACCTGCGCACAATAGACGAATCGAGCCCGAGTGCAAATGCAACGGAAGGCCGCCCGGGCTCCCGGGTCAACAGAACACAGTCCAGTGCCACGGGAGGCTCGACAAAGCGGCGCGAAAAACGCGATGCTTCGCCACATGCCAGAGATGCACCGCCGCTCGATTTCCCAACTGAGGCAGGAGTGCCGGACCGCGCCATTGAATTGTCGGCTCCGCGGGCAGGTGGATGAGCTGAATAAAAAGGAATCCGCAAACGGCAAGCCTTTCTGGGAGCTCAAGCTGCGCGACTCTTCCGACGCCCTGACCCTGAGGGCCTGGACTGACACAGCGGCCTTTGACGCCTGCGAGGATACCGACCGCGGCGCATGCGTGGAAATCGAGGGCGAATTCCTCATGAATGGCGCCTTCGGTCTCGACGGTCGGCGCTGGCGCATGCGACAGCTCAACCCGGATGAAGAAAAAGAACTCTTTGCGGGAACGCCGGAGGCAACCACCGCGTTGGAAAAGGATTTTACCTATCTCGAGGGCATTGTCGAAAGCTTGGCGGATCCGCGGCTCGGGGATCTCTGCGGGATCTTTCTCTCGGAATACGGCGAGAGATTCCGACGGGCCGCGGCGGCACGGTTCAACCACCACGCACACCGCGGCGGATTGCTCCGGCACACCGCGCAGATGATGCGGGCGGCGGCCGCCCTTTGCGACGTGTATTCCCATCTCAACCGGGACCTGCTGCTTTCCGGGGTCCTCTTTCATGATTCGGGAAAGCTCTGGGAAATGTGCCCGCCCGAACTTGGATTCGAGATGCCGCGCGAAATCCGCGGCGAGCTGCTTGGCCACATCAGCATCGGAGTCGAGTTGATCAACTCGTTGTGGAGAAAACTCCCCCTGGAGGAATGGAAGGAGCTCGATCCCTCCTCCGAGGATGTCCGCCTGCATTTGCTCCATCTGGTGGCCGCCCACCATGGGGAACTGCAGTTCGGCTCGCCGGTCGAACCCAAAACCCCCGAGGCCATCATGCTGCACTTCGTGGACAACATCGATGCGCGGATTGAGATGTTCGCGGCAGCGTATGAGAAGCAGCCTGAAATCGCGCCGGGCATCCATGAGCGCGTCAGAGCCTTGAATACCTCGCCAGTCCACGCCTTGGAACGATTCCAGCTGCGGACGCAGGATCAGCCCGCATAGCCTGTCCTCAGGCGGAGTCGAACCGCCATCTGAGCTTTAGGAGAGCCCTGCTCTATCCACTTGAGCTATGAGGACGTTGATAGTAGAAACTTGCGTCTTTTTGAGGCGTAGAAACATGGGAAGTTCTACTTTGTGTTCCCATGCCCGCAGGTGTTTACCATTGCTGGGAACCCATGTAAAGACTCGCCATCTCAGGACGATTTCCCGACACCGGAGTATTCCAACCTCGTGTCCGCCGATTCCAGCGTAAGGAAAGTGGCAATACCCAGAAGCAAGCCATAGGGGATCCAGATGCAGTTAACGCCAGCCATCACGAGAACAAACGTCCGGTTCCGCCGCTTGGCAATGCATCGGCCGGCGTAAAATGTGAGCCCCCCGAGGGTCCACCCACACAGGATGACAACACCGATGACGCCAGCCACAATCCGGAAAATGATCATCGGGGGGCCTGCGTTGGTATTCGGCTGGATGCTCTGCTGACCGTTCTGTGTTGTCGAATGCTGGTTGCCAGAGGACTGGAAGGTAGATTCCGGCATGAACGAGATTGCGGTAAACACGCACAGGTGGATGAGGAGGAAGGATACGAAAACCGCTCCGAGAATGCCGGATATGCGGAAAGCAATGGAAAGCAACCTCAACCGCTCACGCGTGACAGCCTGCTTCAATTCACTGCCCTGGGAATGAGGAAGCGGAGGAGGATTTATCTGTGGAATAGGGGGAGGATTACTCATTTCTCATGTGGCGCAATGGTCAGAAGTTCGGGATCGCACGAGCAACGTGGATCGCATGGGAAAGCTGTATTCAGGCAGGCCTTCAGAATCAAGAAATGCAGAAACCTTCGAGCGGCTGCCAGCGGCACGGGAGACGCGAAGCGGGATGCCGTTCCCGCCATAAAGCACATCGAACAGATGTGCCAGTCAATGCACTGAGGGTGCGTGGTCGAAAAAGTCTGCCCTCACATGGGGCAGGCTTTTTCTTAGATACCAGGGAAGTACCGCAAAGAGCCACTGAGGAGATCATCGGTGAACTCCAAGCCCTTTTCGCTCGCCACAACGCCGGGGCCGCCCTCAGCGCGAAGGCCGTGTTAAAGCTGACGAAGGAATTCCACACGGCTCGCCACACGCTGTATTCGGCGGAGGAAAACATGGAGATCGACAAGGTGGTTCCGGTCGCGGCGAGCGTGAAGACGAAGTTGGGGGTAGGTCCACACTCGTCAGCCGCCCGCTCCATGCCGTAGCCAGTATGATGCAAAAGCAGGCAGTCCATGGCGAGACGCTTTCCATCTTGTAGGCCGCCGGGGGTTTCTCGGTTTGCCTGCGGCAAGATTTTGATTAGACCTTTTCCATGTCACAGCTCGCCCACTCGCTCCGCAACCGCCAGATCCACCTCGACTTTCACACGTCACCGCACATCGCCGGGATCGGAAAAAAGTTCGACAAAGTGGCCTGGCAGGAAACCCTTCGGGAAGCGGCGGTCGATTCGATCACGCTGTTTTCCAAGTGCCACCACGGATGGAGCTACCACCCGACCACCGTCGGAAAAATCCATCCGCATCTTGGTTTCGACCTCCTCCGCGCCCAATACGAGGCGACGAAGGAAGTCGGGATCAACGCGCCGGTCTATCTCTCGGCCGGGGTGGACAACCTGGCCTCGCACGAGCATCGGGAATGGCGCGAAGTCGACAAGGATGGAGCCTACACAGGCTGGGCAAAGCGCGTTCTGGATCCCGGTTTTCACATGATGGATTTTCACAGCCCCTATCTGGATTACCTCTGTGACCAGATCCGCGAGGTGGTGCGCCTGTTCCCCGACTGCGACGGAATCTTCCTGGACATCATTTCTCAAAACCAGTCTTGCGGGCGGTGGAGCCTGGAGTTCATGAGCGCGAGCGGGCTCGACCCGGAGAAGGAGGAAGATCGCAAGGAGGCGTCGCGTCTCGCGCTCGAAAAATATTATCGCGAGACCACGGCTGCCGCGAAATCGCTGCGGACGGACATGCCGATTTTTCACAATTCCGGCCACATCCCGCGCGGGCGTCACGACATTCTTTCTTATTGCAGCCATATCGAACTCGAGTCCCTACCGACCGGCGGCTGGGGTTACGACCACTTCCCGATGTCGGCCAAGTATGCCTGTAATCTGGAGCACGATTTTCTCGGCATGACCGGCAAGTTCCACACGACGTGGGGGGAGTTTGGTGGATTCAAGCACCCGAACGCGCTTCGCTACGAATGCGCAGCCATGCTCGCCTTCGGATCAAAATGCAGCGTCGGCGACCAGCTCCACCCCTCGGGCAAACTCGACCCCTCCACGTATGCGATAGTCGGCAATGCCTATCGTGAGGTACGAGAGAAAGAGCCCTGGTGCGTCGGTGCCAGGCAGGTCTTTGATCTCGCAATACTCTCCAGCGAAGCCGAAAACGGAAGCCACCGGGAGTCGTCCGCCGATGAGGGGGCGAGCCGGATCCTGCTCGAAAGCCACTTCCTCTTCGGGCTCATTGACCGGACGATGGATTTTTGCGCCTACAAAGCCCTCGTTCTTCCGGACGACATCCGAGTGGACGCGGAGCTGAAAGAGAAACTCGATGCCTATCTCGCGGAGGGAGGCAAATTGATCCTTTCGGGGGAAAGCGGCCAGTGGCGCGACTGCAACGAATTTGCGTTTGATCTTGGCGCGGACTATGACGGGTTGAGCCCATTCCATCCGTCAGCGACCGAGCCTAATCGCGGGCACGATTACATCCTGCCAGAGCCTGAATTCCGTGCGGACTTCGTCAACAGCCCACAGGTCATGTATGATCGCTCGCACCGCATCCGGGTGACCTCGGGCACATCGCTTGGGCAGGTCTTCGATCCGTATTTTAATCGCGCCTGGGACCACTTCTGCAGCCACCAGCACACTCCGAACCGGGAGGATCCGTCCGGCTTTGATTGTGGGGTGCGGAACGGCAACATTCTATACTTCAGCCATCCCGTTTTTCGGCACTACCGAACCTATGGAGCAGTCGCCTACCGCGAATTTGTTGTCAAAGCCATTCGCGCCCTTCTCGGCGATTCCCGCACACTGGAAACAAATCTCCCTTCCACCGCGCGGATCTCGCTTACACACCAATCGGCAGAGAGCCGTCACATCCTCCACCTCCTGTATGCGCCAACGGTGAGCCGTGGCGGCGTGATCCCGCTTTCAGGCGGAACCGTTTCCGCCGGCAGCAGCGTCGAGGTCATAGAGGAACTCCCACCGCTCCACGATATCGAGATCGTCCTCGGCTGGCAGGCCAACACCGCCCGGCTCGTACCCGAAGGAACAGACATCCAGATTTCTGAGAGCCAAGGAAAATCCATCCTCCGCGTCGATAGGTTTTCCTGCCACCAAATGATCGAGATTTCTTGAAGCGAGCGTGAAGAGATAGTTCGGGGGAGGTTCGGCGAAGGATGGATTCGCTGCGTGAGATTCCTGACAGCAGTTCAGACTCGGGTCCGTCGTGCTGGTCCTAGAAAAGTTTCAGATTTTTCCACGTCGCTCCTCCAGCTCAGCACGGATCCCGGCCATGCGGATGCGGCTCAGCGGATACGATAAGGCGAAACCCAACGCCACGCCCCAGATCGCAATCGGCACGGTCAGGTAATACCCCAACATCCGGTTGAGAACATCTGCCGGTTGGTGAACATGTTTGGAAGTGAACCCCGAGACTTCCAGAACCAGTCCTCCCAGCCCCATCGCGCACGTGAGCGCAGCTTTGATGAACCACGAATAGAACGAGTTGATCGAACCTTCGCGCCGCCGGGTGGTGCGAAGCTCGTCGTAATCGGCGGTGTCAGCCTTCATGGACGGGATGAAAAGCCAGACCGCAGCGATGGCACCGGATTCAAATACGGCCGGGACAATTTGGAGATACGGCATGTCGGGCCTCATGCAGAAAAAATTCATCAGGTGGCCGACCATGCTGAATATGAGCATGCTGATCACCATGACCTTTTTATCAAAGCGCTCCCCCAGCCAGGCCCAGAAAGGGATCGACAGGATGCCCGTCGCGGCGAGCACCGTGCCTTTCCAGCCGCCGACGATCGAGGCTGCTGACAGATCCCCGTCGAAGATATAGTAAATGCTGAGATATTGACCGAGGCTGCCCACAGAGGTGGAACCCAGGACCAGGAAGAAGGAGATTCCGATCAACGACCAAAGCGGTTTGCACCGAATGGACTCTTTCACACTGTTCCAAAATGGATCGCGTGGCTTTCTTTCCGTAAAGTGATAGCGCTCCCTGACGAAGATCGCGGGCAGGAGACCGAAAACAATAATCACGCCCGCTATCACCCAGCATCCCGATTTCATTCCGATAAGAATGTCTCCTTTGCCGGTAGCCGTATTGATAAAGGCCTTCCCCGTGACGATTGCGAGCACCCAGCCGCCGGCCAAAGAGGAGGCTTTTCCAAAAAATGCCATCCAGCCGGTCAAGCGGGTGCGCTCGTCGTAGTTTGGCGTCAGCTCCAATTGGAGGCCGTAATAGGGCATCGCCCAGAGCGAGTAGCTCGTGAAGAATACAATCCCCACGACAATCAGGTAGAGCGCCTTGCCCAAGTCCTGCAATCCGGGCGGCATGTGCCAGAACATCAGATACACGATGCCGGTCATCACGGCCCCGACCGCCATGAATGGCCGGCGCCGCCCCCAGGGCGTGCGCGCGTTGTCCGACAGGTTTCCGATGACAGGATCCAAAAAGGCATTCCACGCCAGAAGGATCATCAGCACGACTCCCAGTGTCGCCGGACTGATTCCCATGCCGATGTTGAAGTAGGGCATCCACAGCACCCCGGTCAGCAATCCGGTAGCCGCATAGTCCATGTTTATGCCCGCGCTAAACATGAGTTTTTGGAACAGAGGAATCCGCTCCGATTCAGGAATGTGGGTGATGGCGCTCAACGGGGGTATTGCGCCTCGTCCCAGCAAAGCTCCACATTCCGGCCTTCAAGTGACCAGTGGTTGGGCAACGGAGTCTCCATCCAGTCGAGAGGCTCCGCGACCGGCAATCGGCGCGAAGCCGCGACCACCGCATCGCGGATTTGCTGTTTCTGAAAGGTGGCATACGCCGCCGGATCGATGGAAAGGAAAAGCGGGGTTCCGCTCTTCGCGACGAGTTCCAACCAGGAATTGGTAAGCTCCCATGGCACGTTGGGCGAAATCGGAACACAATCGGCATCGACGGCAAAGAATGCTCCATGCTGCGGGGCACGGAACGCAAGGGTGTTGACCCCCATCCGCCGGGTGCGATCCCAGTCAGTGGCGGATGTATCATCTCCCGTCCTTTGAATTTCCACCAGGCCTGCGGCCAGGTGTCCAATTGTGTTGCACCCGATGATGAGACAATCCCTGCCCGCTGCTTCGCGGATTGTCCGATACAGAGCCGTGATGATTTCTGCGCTGGTTTTCGTTGTGTCGGCATAGGACCAGCCTCCCGAAGTAAACCGGTCTTCGCTGGCATTCATTTCAAAACCCCAACGGCCCGAGACATCGAATGTCGTGAAGTCATGCTTGATGAGTTGGAATCCCCATCCGTGAAGTCGCTCAATATCCCCGGCCACCTGCTGCAAAACCTCCGGCACGCTGGGATCCAGACGGAATCCGCTTGTGTGGCTTTCGGGGTTCGGAGCTTGAAGAATCCAGGAGTCCCGGGTTTGCGCATGGGTGAAAAGGGGTCGGATCCAAAGGCCTGGCCGTGCACCGGCGGCAGAAATGGATTCCGCCAGGCCGGGCATGTCGGGAAACTGGCTGTTGCCGCGCTCCCAGGGTCCTCCGTGGCACAACGGTTCCGAGAGCGGATTGGAGTCCTGCCACCCGTCGTCGATGATTGACCAGGGCCGTGAAACTCCGTCTATTCCAGAGCAAAGGTCAACCATGCGAGCTGTCGCTTCCATGATGAGCCCAGCGCTGCTTTTGCCATAAAGCCAATACCAATCGTTATGGCCAACCACAGGCCCTGCCGGCATGAGCGGCGACGGGCAAAGCCGCCTGCAAAAATCCTGTGCAACCTCAAACGGCCTAGCCCCCGGCACGGTGAACCCCATCACAAGCGTGGCCGCATGCAGGGTCCGCCGGCCAAGTTGCACCCCATTGCCACCGCAACGAACGTCCAGCTCCAGCGTGATCCCCTCGTGATCAATCCACCAGCAGGCAATACTTGCCGCGCCGGTCTCAACTCCGAAACCAAAAGTTTCCTCGGCCATCCTGAGAAGAAAATACCAGGGCAGAGGACGGCGTGAAGCGGGAGTGGTCCAGTGCAATTCACCATAACTCCTTTCCCAGGCGTCTCCCAAAACCAGCGCGTCCGGTCTGGTAGCGTGGCTCCAATGAAGCACAACACGGCTGACCGCAATCCGGGGAGATTCAACCTGAATAGGCATTCCCCCGGCATTGTCGCGCTGTATTAAGACCCGCGTGCCTGACAAATCCCAACAGCGGGAACCATTTTCGCCCGCGCCGCTTGAAGCGGCGCGCGGGCCGATGTCCGCATCGTTTTGAATCAGCACACGGTCGGGCAAGCGATCAGGACTCATAGGGGCTGGCGAGTGCGGGTAGCGATGTATGGGCTGTGCTCTGGCAGTATGGGCATGGCGTTTCCCGTTTCGGGAGAATCTTTTCGGCGCCGCGTTTGCAGCGGCAATTTCATATCTTTATCGTGACCGGCGTGGCGCAGATCATTCGGCTGCCACATGCCCGTCGAAAAATAGCACGCTGGTTTTACCATGCCGGGACGGACCTTTCATTCCGAGCCCCGGATTGTCAGCCGGAGCAGTTCCATACGAATCGCGGATGGCCCACTGGCTTGATAATTTGACTCCAAGGGAAGAAAGCGCCGCCATCCGGATCGGTGCCAGGTTTTCAGGGAGAGTTCCCGTTGTCGCATCTCCCCACGGGCTTTTGTTCGGAATGGTCGCGCCTTTGATTTGCTGGCAGGCTATGTAGGACAATTCGTCCCATTTTGCGCACGGACAGCGTAACGTATCCACCTTCGTCAGATGGCCCGGCGTCAGCGAAATGTTATACCCGAGATAAGGGCCAAGGTAAGCCGCGAGAAACCGGCCGTCATCCGGCATCGATTTTTGCGACCAATAGGTTGGCCCGGGCAGCGTTCCATCGTGATCGCCGGTATAAAGATTAATCGCCAATCCCGCGGACCTGAGATTCTGCAGGCATTGGGTTTGAAGCGATAGTTTGCGCGTGGAGTTCCATGCCACCGAAGTGAGCGCGACCAGGATGGCAATGATAGCTATCGTCACCAGGAGTTCTATCAATGTAAACGCCTTCTTCATGACTGTTGTTTATCACGATCCCAGGGGAATCGCGATATTCCAAGTGTTGTGGGCATGGTGAAACCCGCCCGGGCCGTCGGCGGCGGCGGCAAAGAGGCAGATTGGGAGATCATTGTCGTCAAAGAGCAATTGCGCCCGCTCCAAACAGCCGAGCTGGGTATCGACGCCGTTCTCAAACGCCACGGTTCTCGAATAGGCTTTGGGAGGCTCCATCGGCGTCCAATGAATCGCGTCGCTGGATCTGAAGTGGGCGCCCGCGTGTATTTCCCCAGTGATCCCGCCCAACATGTCCTTGGCCAGCATCTCGTAGTGGTCTTTCTCCCACCACACAAACGGGTCCTCGACAAAATCCCCTCCCTCGAAACGAAGGATGGGATCATCCGACAGGCGGTGGTAGGGGCCTTCATAGGAATCGGCCGCCGCCACCCCGATGCGCAACCCTTGCGGGGTATTCGAGCGGTAAAATAGAACCACCCGGCCATCTTCCCGCACGCAAGGGGCGGGATTCGTCACGATCTGAGAATCCCATTTGTCCGGGCGCGGTTCCAGAACCGGCTTGTCCAGCGTTTTCCATGGACCGTCGAGAGAGCGGGAGGTCGCCAAGCCGATCCTGATGTTTGAGTAGCTCTCGGCGCACTGTGCCTCGCAGGCATCCTGCGAGTCCTGCTGGATGGGCCCAGTGAAGGTGGAGCCGATGTAATAGAGCAGATAGGTGTCGCCACATTTGTGGATGGTCGGATTGTGCGCCATCCTTCCGTCCCACGCTTTCGGGTTCCCGCTTGGAAGCACTTTCTCCAAGAAGCGATAGGGGCCGCACGGCGTATCGGATACGGCGCGGACGATTTCAGAGCTCAGGATATATCCGCTGAACATCGGCAGGTCGCGGGACCACCGGGAGGCGAACATGTAGTAGCGCCCGTCCTCGCCGACGATGACCGAACCGCACCAAATCCAGTAACCGTCCATGCGGAAGCCCGCATTGTTTGGAACCGGCTTGACGCGCTGAAAAAATGGGAATGAGGAATTCAATGGAAGTGATCGATCCAGTTCATTGAACGCGCAGCTCCTGCACCAGCCGGCTCGCGATCTTGAGCGGGCGACCGGCAGCCGCACCACTCTTTTCGGAAGGCATTCCGGCGAGGTTGGCCTTGTAGATTTCCATGATCTGCTCCGCGCTCAGCGCGCCCGTCCCATCCGAGGGGGAAGCAAAAATCGCGATGTCGTCGAGCATCCCGTGAAATGGCCGGATCCCGTCGTTGTTATTGCCGAGGGTGAGCCAGCCATGGCGGTCAAGTTTTGCAACGGTTCCGGCGTCCAGATCCTCCGTCGTAATGACCTGCGGTTCGCTCGCGGTGGTGCCCCCGTAAAAAACGGCGTTCCCGGTTGACTTGCTGCCGTCATAAGTGACCGCGAAGAACACCCACTGGCCTTCCCCCCCCTCACTTAATATGTTTGCGGAATGACGGGGTATGCTCACCTGCTGTTTGTTGACCGCCAGGGTGAGCATTCCCGGTCCGTTTGCAAAAATCATAAACCCGGCCACAGTGGGGTCGCTGTATTCCACGATCCGGGCCGCGCCTTCCAATTTGCTAACAGCCTTGAACCACCCCGTCACGGTGAACGAGGTCATGGCACCGAGCTCGCTGCTTCCCGATGGAATTCTTGCCAGGCCCCCGTTTTGGCCCTTCGATCCCATTGCCTGGGTTGTCTTGCCGATGTCCAATGCGAAGTCTCCCGGCTTGCCCGTCAAGCCGCTCCCGGCCTCGCCATACAGGCTCAGGGGCTCCAGGGTTGGACCGAACATGAGCAGTTCCACCGGATTAGATTTCGCACCGTAAGCGGACATTCCCGTCCCTGCATTAAAATCAAAAACCAGGCGTGGCTCGATGTCCGCCCCCATCAAAAGCGGCCCCGAAATGAAGGCCAAAAGCAGGCACTGGGGTAGGAATGTTTTCATTGATAAAAAATTAGCCCCGCTTCGGATCATTACAACCGGGCTTTCATGCTTGCTGATGCACAGGGTTCGGCAGTGTTTTTCCTTGTCGGTATCACTGTGCCCGCGACGGAGGCAGGGATCTTAGGCCGGGATCAATTCGAACAGCCGAGAAATGGGCTGCGAGGCTTGTCGAATCGCGTCCCGCAGTTCGGCAGCTTTTCTGACAAACTCGGTCTCCTGCGGTTTGTTCACGACGTAGTTTTTGATCATCTGCCTGTGGTATGGCTCGCTGGGGCCGCCGGTGATTTCCCTGATTCGCTCCTCCAGCCGGGGTTCCACCTGCTCGAAAGAGAGGGGCCGGGGAGTGTTCGCTCCCATCGTTCCGTTTTCGACAAAGAGGATATCGCGCAAAGTCACGACGGTCGCCCATCTTTCCTGCGCGAGGTGGAGGACCTTCTGGGCCTGTCGATACTGGGGAGTGGGCTCCCCGGCAGCCAGATTCACACCAGCCGACAATTCCTCGGCAGCAAATGTCCGGATTTCATCGGCATCGATCCGCAGCCGGTAGGAGCCCGGCTCCAAACCAACCACCCGCAGGATTTCCTGGTTGAGATCCTCCATGATCGATCCCCAGGCCAGAGCGGATTTGGCAGGATCGTCAATGGGAAACGGCAAAGCCCTGGCATGGTAACGGAATCGAACTCCGTTCCGGTTTGCCTGTAACTCATCGACGGTGCAGTTGGCGGACTCCTCCATTTTTCCCGTCGTTGCGTTCAGGGAAATCCTGGAGATCGTTGGAGTCACATTCTGGGCCCTAAGAAAGAGCCAGGCCATGACAAGGTGGCCAGGTGCTCCCGGATGCACGCGGTCCGGGCCGATCAAAGTAAATCCAGCGTCCTCCTTCTGCTGACGCAGGTTGATTTCCATCATGGGATGAAAGAAGTCCACCACGGGAAGACCGAACTGCCGCCCGAGGTCCAGCACGACACGGGCGCATTCATTCAATGCGATCCGGTTGACGCCCGGCAGATTCGGAGCATCCACCACTGCGGTTTCATCATAGATGGAGGGAGTGACAAGGATCACCTGCATGTTCGCCGCTTGAAGTTTTTTTATAAACTCCCCGGTGCTTTCCTCGTAATCGGCGATCCGCCGTCGGCGGCTTTCCGCGAGGTCCGAGCCCGCGCTGTCCGTTTTGTAAAGGTCGCGGTCGACATCGTTCATTCCAAATAACAGCGATGCCGAGTTGGGTTGCGCAGGAAAAAGGTCCCACGCAGATCTCTGCAAGCCACCTGACGCTGTGTCGCCGGCTATTCCCAGGTTCAGAAACTCCCGTGTCGCCGCAGGATAGCGAGTCTGATAAAACAATTCCACGTAACACCCATACAGGCCAACATGGGTGATGCTGTCTCCCACAAAGGCGTGCCGCGACCGATCAGAAAAAGGGACCATGGATTCTGAGCAGGATCTGCTGCCGGGCCGCCGCACTCAGGGCAACTTCTCAGCCGTTTTATCCGAGACGAGATAGCAGGGCTCGGCACCAGCCTCCAAAGTTTCCCCGGACACGGGGTTTCCAACGATGTCCAACACCCGGACACCTTCGGGAATTTTCACCACGCGCATTTTTCCATCGGCGCTCCAGATGACGGTTACCGTGGATCCGTCATTTTGGCTGAAGCGATAGGCCTCGATCCCTTCCTGCATCTCGACGCGACCATGGCATTTGGCCCCGTCCACCAGGCTGGCCAGGACGGCGGAGGCCACCAGAACCGGGCGCACTGAGCGATCCTGCTCCAAGGCACCGAAGCCTTTGGTTTGTATCTCTGGCGGAGAGTAAAATGTGTAGTAGAAAAAGTGCGGGATCCCTGCCGCCATTTGGGTGACATCAAAGCGCACGATATGGGCCATCTGCTGTCTCACCAGCGGCAGGCTTTCCTTGTCGGCCCAATACCAAGACAACGATTCGCCGGGGCCGCCCTCCGTGTTCCAGATCGGCTTGGGTTGCCCGGCTTCACGCATCATGGCGGAAAATTTTTCCACGGTGGATTCCGGCGGAGATTTTTTCCCGCCGTAAAGTGCGGGGTTGTAGTCGTGGACCGAAAGGGCGTCGAAGAATCCGGTCCCTGTGGCTTTGAGAACTGCTGGCGTCCACTTGTCGCTCGCGTTACTGTGCGCCACCGAATTCGCGCTGATGATAAAGCATTGCGGATCGGCCTCCTTGGCCGCCTGATATCCCCGCTTGACGATTTCCCCAAACTCTTCCGGAGTTCCGCTGAAAAAGTTCGAAGCCCAGGGTTCATTCCAGATTTCCCAGTGATGGATGCGGTCTTTGAAATGGGAGACCGTTGTTCGGACATATTCCGCCCAAGCGTCGAGGGCTCCGGGTTTGTCCGGCTGGTTGTAAACCGACTCGTAGCCCAAAATTCCTCTGGGCTTTTTGCTGGCCCACGGAGGAGCCCCGTCCAGCATCCCGAGGATGGAAAGCCCCGCAGCCTTTGCCGTGTCAATGCCCTCGTCGCAAAACTGAAACTCCCCCTGCTTTTCCTCAACATACCGCCACTTGGTGGGGTTGCTCCCGTCATGGAGCCTGACCCAGCGGAAACCGAGTGCCCGCACCATCGAAACCAGCTCCGGAGTCAATGGCGTCTGCGTCCCGAAAAACGATTTTTCAGGGTCGAGATCTCTCGGGCGCGGCACGCGGGCGAAAATTTTGTCAACCGGTGCCGAGAGCGGCTTTCCGTCGGCGTTGACGACCTGCCCCCGCAGCTTGAATATCCCGCGCGGCCGTCTGGGATCCGACTTGATGGTGAGTTCGTGCACCGGCAACGTGGCATCGAGCAGACGGCTCACGCCGGCCAGCAAATCATCCACTTCAAGCCGCAGCCGTGCGCCCTCCGGCAAGTTCCCGGCAACCTCGACTCCTATGCGTGCGTCTTCGCCGTCGAAAAAGATGCCGCCCGGGATCGCCGAACGGAATGCCAGCTCGACTGGGAAGGGAGCGGTGTATCGCGGCGATGCGCTGGCGCTCTCTTCGAGACGGGCGGCATCAAACCAAAGAACCGTCTGCTGCTCAGGCCAGCACTTGACGACAAGGCGCGTCCTGTCGCCGTAGGGTAGCACGGCGCTTGTGGAATACACCTTCCACTCCGGCCCAACCCGGACCCGTTTGTTGCTCTGCGGAGCTCCCTCCAGATACAACTCGACCTCGGCACCCGTGCTCGCTTTCAAGGCAATCGACGCCGTGTGTGCTCGATTGAAATGATACGGCACCCAGGGCGACGTGATGATCGCCGCGCGCGCATCCGGTATATCAATGCGGATGGAGGACTTTCCATCGCTGGCGTCCGCGGAATCCGTGACCGGCTGGCGATCAGCAAATTCCGACCGGATCGCCGTGCCCAGCCTGCTGAACTCGCGCAGGGCCAAATTCCACCCTCCCCCGAGCCCGGCCTCGAACGAGCTGTTGGCGAGCAGGTTTCCCTTGGTGGGGGGCGCGTCGGCTCCTGCCGTCCCCATGTCCTTCCATTCCACCTCGTCCAACCACAGGGTCACGGGGATCTCTGTTTTCCCCGGAAAGCTCAGCATCAGCACAACCTCGCCGGTTTTGGGTACGATCCCGCTCAGGGTAAAGGAACACCATTCGGGGGGAACGAGGATGCGCTTGGAAAAATAGCTCTTCCACGGCTTCTCGCGTTCGCGCACGAGAAGCTCGGCGGCACGGAACGAGGAGCCTTTCATCCAAAGCGTGCATTTGTAAGCGTGGTCCTTCTCCACGCTGACGCGCTGGATAAAATTCACTTGGCCCTCGCGGACGGATCCGATCTCTATGCGCTGGCTGGATAGGCCGGCCTTCACCGTTTCGGTATCCCGCTTGTAGTGGACGTCCACATCCGCCCATGCGGAATTGTCCTGCCAGCCGTTGGCAATCTCGCCGCCGATGGTCGATTTCGACGCGCCGCCGGGGAGGGCTTGAACAGGCACGAACGGGTCCTCCATGCCGCCATTGACCAGCCCGGCCTTTGCAGGGAGCACCATGAAAAAGCCTGCCGTGACGGCTGCGGCAAGGACCTTCGTCATGAGACGGCGCGCGCGGAACTGTGGGGGGCCTTGTTGCAGCCAAACACCATGATGGGAAGAGGGGAATATCATGAAAATGCGACTAGGAGGCGGCTCAGGGTATTTATGTTACAGGCGCTGAGGGTTGCAAAGAGTGTTTGATGCTTGTCGATGCACTGGATGCGTTCCCCCCTTCTGTTTCGAGGACTTGCATTAGTTGCCGATCGGTGGTTTTCATAAAGTATTAGGATTATTTTTTGGGCTGCAAAGGGAGCGTGAAGGGAGCGGACGCTGGGGGCATGTCGGGATAGTCGGGGCGGTCGAGGCCGTGGAGGATTTCGCCGGTTTTCACCCAGCGGCCTTCGGCGATGGAGCGGTTGGCAGCGATGCCGCACAGGATCGAAGCCGCACCGCCGCGATGGTCCGCAGCGCGCAGATACTTATCCGCGCCTTCCGGCGCGAAGAGATCGCGCAGCATCAGGTCATCGCCCCCGCCGTGGCCACCCTCGGCGGTCCAGACCGGAACCTCATAGGCAGGCTGACGGGTCGGGTAGATGCGAATGAACGTTCCCTCCTTGTTGAGGGCTCCGGGGACCGTGCCATCGCCGTTGATGTAGACGGTTTCCTCGCACTTGTGCTCCAGCCGCCCCTTTGTCCCGTTGAACTGGATGGCATACCCCTCCCATGCGCAAAAGGCGTTGAGGCTGTATTTCAAGGTCACGCCGTTGTCGT
The DNA here is from genome assembly GCA_964605515.1 of uncultured Chthoniobacter sp. Classification (GTDB taxonomy): domain Bacteria; phylum Verrucomicrobiota; class Verrucomicrobiia; order Chthoniobacterales; family Terrimicrobiaceae; genus QYQL01. The sequence goes on along the minus strand of CAZSDC010000018.1, from coordinate 4,520 downwards.
AATTGACGAGGGCCTGCATGGAATCCTCGATGTCGATGTCGGGGCTGAAGACGCACTGGTCGCGGTGGTAGCCGTCGTGGGATTCCTGCGCGAGGTAGAGCGCGTTCAATTCCGCAGTCCCGGCGAGGTCCAAAAACAACGGGCAGGCGTGCCTGTCCGCGCAATCGGTGCAGCGCGGTCCCGGATTGTTGAGGCCCAGCCTTTGCGCGGTCTGCGGAGTAGCAAAGCGGCGATGCCCGGTGGCCACGACTGCCTCTGGCATCGCGGAGAGCCACCAGTTCACCAGATCGAAGTGATGCGTGGATTTGTGGACCAGCAACCCGCCGGAGTTCCGCTTGTTACGGTGCCAGCGCCGGAAGTAGTCAGCCCCGTGAACGGTGTCGAGCATCCACTGGAAATCCACGGACAGAATATCCCCGATCACCCCCGACATCAGCAGGTCCTTCACCTGGGTGCGCGGCGGCGAATAGCGGTAGTTGAACGTGACGCGCACCTTGCGGCCTGTGCGCTTCTGCGTGTCGAGAATTCGCTGGGCCCGCTCCGCGTCAATGGTCATAGGTTTTTCCGTGATCACGTCGCAGCCCAATTCCATCGCCCGACAGATATACGCGTCGTGCGCGGAATCCTGACACACGACGATAACGGCATCGGGATGCGTCTCCACAAGCATCCGCTCAAAGTCATTGTCGGAGTAAAGCCGGGGGGCACAGGGTGCGACGAACGGCAGGGCGGCCGCGAGTTCCAGCCGTCCCCGGTTGCTATCGCATAGCGCGACCAGGCGAGAGGTCCCGCTGAAGGTTTTTCCGACGGCTTCCAGATACATCCGGGAACGTCCGCCGAGGCCGATGACCGCATAGGTGGTGAGCTTGTCCATGACGAGGAGATTACGCACGCCGGCGGTTTATTGGAATTGCAGGCGGACTCACTCGATTGACATTTTCGCTCATTTTTTGAAAGATCGTCCGTGCTGATCTATTTCGCAACCGGGGAGCGACGCTACGGCGACACCCCTCTCGCTCCCCAGCGGCGCAGGGCCTGGGAATTCCAGATCGTCTTGAAAGGGAGGATCGGAGTCCTGCTGCCCGGGGGACCTGAACCGCTGCAGCCCCACCACCTCTGGATCTTCCCACCAGAACACAGCCACGGGTGGGTGGGAGAGAAAACCCGCGCCGCACAGGTCGCGGTTTTCCATTTTCTGTCCGCCCCCGGGCAGTTGAACCGGCTGCTCAACCCGAAGGGGTTTCTCGAAATCGCGCTCACCCCGCGCAGCCTTCACCAGATCCGCGAACTGGCGGACAAGGTCGAACCCTATTGGAACCATCCCACGCCAGGAATGATGATCTGTTACGAGCACGCCCTGATGGCACTCAGCTTGATCGCCCATGAGGCCTGCGCCGCCCATGCCGGCGGAGCGCGGCAGAGCTACCCGCAAAGCCGGGTGAACGCGGCGATTCTCTGGTATTCCGAGCGGATGGAGCAGAACCCGGCATTCCCGCAAGTCGCCCTCGCCGTCGGAGTCTCGACCGCGCACTTGCGAAGGCTCTTTCACGAGGTCCTGCAGGCTTCGCCAAACCAGATCATGGATCAACTGCGCTTCCAGCGGGCCATGCAGCTCATGTCGGACCCGGAGATCAAGCTGGAGGAAGTCGGTTACCGGTGCGGGTTCGCCAGCGCGAGCGCTTTTTCCCGCGCTTTTAAAACCAAATTCGGCTCCTCGCCTCATTCGTGGCGGCCTGCGGAATTGCGTTGAGAACACATAAACAGCAGAAGACCGAGGCACCCCCAAGTCACCTCGCTCTTCCCCCAAAACTATTGAATGAAGAATTTCGCTCAGCTGCGGCGGCGCCGGAGAATCATGACGGTTGTCAGACTGAAGGCCAGTAGCGCCCAGGTAGCCGGCTCGGGGACGACCTCAAAGTAGCCGGATTGAGTAATGACCGAAGCTCCGCCACCACCAATGGTGATCTGCCCAAGAAACGCTGTCGGGTCCGCAGTGAAGTTCAGGTGATCGCTGCCGAACGTCCAGTTGTTCACGACAAGTGTGCCTGTCCCGGCGGAAATCCCGGAAAACCGCAATGTCGAGTTTCCCGAGCCAAAGTCGAGGAATGAGGCGGTGCTGTTCGTAAGAGTAAGCGCGCCGAGCGTCTCGGATAAGCCGCCGGTGGCAAATGTGCCCCCCGAAAGGGTCAGAGCGGAGCTGTCGGAAATCTGATTGGCGGCGCCCAGTTTCAGCGTGGCCCCGCTGTCCACCGTCACGCTGCTGCTTGTGAGAGCATTCCCCGAGCTCTTCTGTAGCAGGAGCGTTCCTGCCACGACCTCGGTCGAGATCGTGGAACTGTAAGTGTTCGCCGAACTGCCGCTGAATGTCACAGTGCCAGCCCCGGTTTTCTGGAACAAGTTGCTGGCCGTGGCATTGCCTCCCTGGATGATCCCCGAAAATACGGCGGTGTTATTTCCTGCTGCGAAGAAATTATAGGTGCGGGAGTTGGCACTGGTCGTGTCGGCGGTGAAATTGCCGGTGAACGTCACCGTGGTTGCATTGCCGGCTGTGGCCGAGGTGTCATTGGCTCCCAGCGTGATGGTGTTATTTCCCACGCCTCCTGTCCCGGCGACTCCCGTGCTCATGGGGCCAGCAATCGTGATACTGTTCGCTGTTCCATAGAGGGCCACGTTGCTATTGACGGTGTTATTATACCCCAGTGTGATGCCGCCACCGGAGGAATAACTCCTTATAAAATTCAACGTCGCAGGTGCAGCGGCACTGGTCGAATAAGCCCCCGAAATCTGAATCTGCGCAGCGTTCGTCGAAGAGGAAGTGAAATTGCCGACATTCCAGTTCACTGTTCCTGCATCCACTCGCAAAGCCGTGGTGTTGTTTCCCGTATTGAAAGTGCTCGAATTCAGATTAATGGTGCCGGCAGCCGCCGCGGTAAAGGCGCCAGCCGCCTGGAAAGTGCTTCCCGAAGCTACGGTCAATGTGGAATTGGAAGCAAAATTAAGGACTGTGTTGGGGTTGCTCGCAGATACACTTCTTGTTCCTGCCGTGCCATTCAATGTCAGGTTGGTTGTAAAAGTGGCCGTGCTGGTTCCATTCCCCAGGACAGATAGCGATATACTGGAAACAGTCAGTTCGTTTGCCCCGGACAACGTCAGGTCGATCGTGCCTATTTTTCCCGTATTCGTTTGAATCTGGACTTTACTGACCGTGTAATTGCCATCCACGTTTGCGATGAGAGTTTGGGTGGTGTTTCCGTTATTTTGAAAAAGGGCCGTGTCTGCAGTGCTTGGAAGGGCTCCTCCATTCCAACTCGCATTATTGCTCCAGTTACTGGTTCCTGATGTTGGAGCCCACTGAATGTTCAAAGCGGAAGCCACCTGGCTTCCCGCGAGGGAGAGGAGGGCGATAAGGGATAGGCGGATCGTGGAGTGTTCGAGGGTTTTCATATTATTTTGGTGTGACGGTGGAGGTATTTGTTTTATCGGTTGTCACGATCGGTCAGATACGGAGAGATAACAACTGCTTCTAAATGCTTACCGATGCATGGTTTCGGGTTCGGTCATTTCTGGAATGCGGTTCAGATCTTTCCGGGGCCTTTTCTTAAGATTTGTGTTGGGGAGTGAATGGAATGTGGTGTTCCGCTGGACAATCTCCCTTTTTTCTTGCGGTGCATCAATACCTGGGTTGCGCTTGCCGATGCATGGGCTCGGAAGCTTCTCTCTCCCCGGTTCCTGTCACGATGAAGGATCAGAGGGAGATGGGTTTGGCAGGATGCCGAACCCTGCACGCTGGAAGCGCGCGCTCCCGATCGGATTTTCCCGGTCGAAAAGACACGGGGTTCAGTGCTGCGGCTATTCGTGTGCGGCGGTGGCGCAGGAAGGCGGCGCCTCCGAGAAGGGCGACTACCGCCATCGCAACCCCCGAGGAGGGTTCGGGGGTGGTGACGGTGCTGATCGTGTCGTCCAGGTAGATTTTGCCGTTGTCCTGGTAGAGGAAGAACGCCGACTTGGACAGCACGGTATCGAAGAAGCTGCCCCGGCTGTCCTGCCAGTTGGCCGTCACCAGGTGCAGCTTGGAGAACATGTCGTTCGAAAAACCGCTGATCGCGCCCTTCACATCGTAGATCAGCCAGCCGTAGGTGCCGGTTCTGCTCGTCTGCCAGAACTGGTCCGACCAGATGACGTTGCTGCCGACCGGCTTGAAGTCCAGGTTCAGTTCCGTGAGGCCGTTGAAGCTCAGGTTTCCCGCGACCACGACCGCGTCGAAGATCGCGTTCGGGTTGTCGGCGTTGACAGTGGTATTGGAAGACAGCTCCCAATTCACCGTTGACGCCCCGCCGCTATAGGTGAGGTTGCCGCCGAAGTTCTGGATGCCGGGGCTGTTTCCGGGGTTGTGCGTGCCTTCGATGGTCGTGTTTCTGGCAATCGTGCCCGTGCCGCCAAATGTCGCATTTGCTCCCACCGTGATGGACGAGCTGGCGAGGCTGCCGTTCACGACGAACATGCCGTCGGTGACGGTGGTC
>CAZSDC010000017.1:0-32061 GCA_964605515.1 uncultured Chthoniobacter sp. | reverse complement strand
TCATTTCCAGTCCATCCCAGCCCGCTTTCTAAAACAGCTCTACATCGGACAATAACCGCCACCCCACCTCCCCTTTCAGGTCTCAAGTTTCAAGTTCTCTTCTCACTCTTCCCTCTCACGTCTCACCTTTCAGCTTTCAAGTTTCCTTCTTCATGAAAACTGAGCACTGAAAACTATTCTGATTGCCGACCTCAGATGAAAAAATCCAAGAAAATGCGACTCTCCCATGCTGAGGGCGAACATCGGCCTTCGGCCAACATATCAATATTAAATGGCTGACCCCTTTTCCTGCGCATTTCTCCGGTTTGCCTGCCAGATTCCAGTTTTCCCCTACGACGGACACCGCCTGCCTTTCCCGCAGAAAAATCCCACACTCCCTACAATCGAGAAAAGATGCAAGATGGACACGGACTCACGGTTCCCCATATTTTATGACTCACCATAATTACTTTTATGTCATTTCAAAAGCACAGTCGAAAAATTCTCATTCTCGGCGCTGACGGTTACCTTGGACACGCACTGAATGTCCACCTTCGTGCCACCGGATGGCAAGTTATTGAGTCCGGTCTGGCAGACTCAAAAAGAGATGACTACCTCCATATTGACATCCGAGATAAACAGCACGTAACAGAAGGAGTCATCGAATGTGAGCCGGACGTTGTTATCCATGCTGCAGGAGTGAGCTCTCTGCTGGCGTGCGAAAAGGACCCATCAATGGCGCATCATGTCAATGTCGTTGGAACAGAGAATATTGTCGCTGCAATTAAAGACTCAGGCAGGAATTCGAAACTTGTATTTATATCATCCGATTACGTTTTTGACGGAAAATGCGGCAACTACTTGGAAGACTCCCCTAAAAACCCCGGCACTTGCTATGGTCTAACAAAGGCAAGGTCTGAGGATGAGATTATCGGAAAACTCGATGACCATATTATTATAAGGACCTCAAACGTTTATGGGCAGGGAGGAAATTTTTATAACTTTATAAAAAATAGCCTTAAAGGTCGAAAGCCTGTAGAGCTTTACGATGACACCTTTTATACGCCTACATTTCTTTCATACTTTAGTAGTGCAGTGTCAGTTCTGCTTCTGAAGGAGTTTGTCGGCATCATCCATGTGGCGGGAAAGCAGCGCGTATCTCGATATGAGTTTGGTTCCATCGCCTGTGCAACATTGGGGGCAAACCCTTCGTTAGTTGTTGCGGCACATCAGGAGGTGGGCGGTCTTCTTGCAAATGATAGCTCTTTGAACATCGACTTAGCGAGTAAAATCATTCCGCTTTATAATCCGAATATTCAAAATTCATTTGAGTTTCTGCAAGGGTTAAAGACTTATCCTTACTTCCTTTATTCCGACCACCGGGGCACTATTCAGGGTCTCAACCGCCGAGGGATCTGGCGCGAGGTGAACTATGCTACGACAGTGGCAGGAACTATACGTGGGAACCACTACCACCGTGACACAACAGAAGCGTTTTTTATCGTATGCGGGTTAATTCAGGTCAAGATTAAAAGTTTGGTTACCGGGATAGAAACTCAGTTTATTGCAAAGAAAGGGGACTTTTTTGAAATTACGCCAATGCATGTTCACACTTTCGAAGTGAGAGAATCGGCAGAATGGATCAACTTTCTTTCATCTTCCATGGATGATCACGCTCCAGATATCATAACTGTATAATTTCCGATAGATGCATTCTATAATAATTCCAACCTATAAAGAGGCAGCAAATATTGAGAAAACAATAAATGGTCTCTGCTTCGCACTCGACTCGAGTGGTTTCAAGAGTTTCGAAATTCTAATTATTGATGATGCAAGTAATGACGGAACCAAAGAGATTCTGGAAAGAATTTCGATTTACGACCCAAGAGTGGTAGGGGTAATGAACGATACGAGGACTGGATTTGGGATGTCTATCCGCCAAGGACTTTCAATTTTTCGCGGAGATACAGTCTGTATTACGATGGCAGATCAATCTGATGATCCAAATGATCTTGTGAGCTACTACCGTGAAATTGAGAAAGGGGCTGACTGCGTTTTTGGATCCCGATTCTCAATAGGATCACGACTGGAAGGTTACCCGTTTGGCAAGTATATCGTTAATCGTGCGGTTAATCTGTTTATTCAGCTGCTTTTTCTATCTGACCTTAATGATACAACGGGAGCATTTAAGTGCTACAGCAGGAGCGTTGTTGATGGAATACAGCCACTTGTATCTAAGGACTTTAATATTACTGTCGAAATGCCTCTTAAAGCCATTGTTCGAGGATTTAAGTATAAAATTATACCTATTTGCTGGAAAAACCAGGCAGACCGAACCTCAAATCTTAAGCTTCGTAAAATGGCTGCTAGCTACCTATATTCCACATTATTAGTTTGGCTTGAGCGAGTGCTTATACATAATGAACATGGTAAAAGTTAATCGACAGGAAACCCTTTGGGGCTTTGCTCTTCAGATTTTATTTGGATTAACGCTTTTGAGTTCAATCGTGGCTATGCTTATATTGTTTTATAAGCCATTACTTGACTCCCATTCTTTCCGTCAAACGACAACTTCTCTAAGCGTCTATTACATGGCCAAAGATCCGGCGATGTTTTTCAACTACATCACGCCGGTTCTGGGGAAGCCATGGCAGATTCCGATGGAGGTCCCGATTTACCAATGGATCGTCGCCCGCTGGCACAATATTTCTGGAATGGGGCTAGATCAAAGCGGAAAACTTGTCTCCATTGCTTTTTGGTTTGCTTGCATTTGGCCAGTTTGGAGACTTCTTGATCTTCTCAATTTATCGCTTCAGCAGAGATTTCTATCTAGCATCATTTATTGTTCAAGTCCACTCTACCTGTATTGGGGCCGGGCTTTCATGATAGAAACAACCGGACTATTCCTTAGCCTGGCCATGGTTGCGTGTGTTTATGCTGGCTTCAAACGCCGAAGCTGGCGCTGCCTACTATTAGGCCTATTATTTGGCTTATGCGCGGCTTTGTGCAAGGTGACGACGTGGGCAATTGCTGTTGGAGTGGCGGGCTTGTTAGTTCTTTTTAGCCACGGTTTGCCAAAACGAAAGGATTGGGGATGGATTATTGCATCTGGAGTCACTGTGACACTTCCCCTCCTTCCAGCAAAAATCTGGCTGGCTTATGGAGACTCGATCAAACAACTTAATTCTTTCGGCAAGGAATTGATTGTGTCTTCGTCGAAGAACCAAACAGCTTGGAATTTTGGCACGCTTCAACAGAAACTAGACCCTGCGACCTGGGAGCACATCTGGCGACATATCACCGATCAGCTGCTTGTGCCGTTTCCAGTGATCGGGCCGTTTTTGATGATCCTGGTTTTGATTGCCGGAACGGTTCTATCCCCGAAGCGGATTCCACTCATCCTGATTTTTCTAGCGGGATTCGCCAGCGGGCCGATCATTTTTACCAACCTTTACTTTGAGCACAGCTACTACTGGTGTGCAAATGGAATCTGGCTGCTTCTTGCCGTGGGAACCGCGCTAGCTGGCATCTGGGAATGCCGTCCGAGGCGTCTCTGGCCGCAAGCTGTTGCCGCGACAGTCGCGTTTGTCATTGCCACTTCTGGATTTGTTGCTTGGAGCCAGCGGTTTCTTCCAATCCTGCAGGCCCTTCCAACCCGCGAGCAGTTCGACGCTGCATGGTGCAATCCGGTTCAGAAAATTGTTCCACCGAGTCGCACGATCCTCATCGTCGGTAACGACTGGAATCCGAATTCCCTCTACTATGCCGAGCGCAAAGGGATTGCATTTCCCACCGCATCATGGATTCCCTTTCCCGGCCCGCAGCTCGAAGAGTCGCTCGCCAAGCTCGATCCCGCCGAGACGCTCGGTGCGGTGGTTATCAATGAGCGGTTGATCTCCCCAGACAACCAAGCCGGCATCGCGGCGATTCTCGAAAAGCTTGGCATGTCCGGCCAAGGAACCCGCACTCCGTTTGGAATCCTCTTCCCCGCTCTGGATCTCAAATTCGGACAAGTCCCAACGGAGTAGACGAAAAAAGGAAATGAAAAATGAAAACGACAGAGTGAGGGGGCCGAAACTTCGACGATGGAACGGAGCCAAGAAAAAAGGTGGATTGTCACATCGCGAGGTTTATTCGGTGAAGTCTGCTTATTCGTCATTTTGCATTCTTCATATCCATGGCGTTGACCCGTAACGCCTACCGGTGATAACCACAACCATGCAAAAAATTCTCGTCACCGGCGGAGCCGGGTATCTCGGTTCGACACTTGTTCCTCAACTCTTGGCGATCGGGCATTCCGTAACGGTCGTGGAAAATTTCATGTTCCGCCCGACCTCGCTGTCGGACTGTTGCCACTACGAGGGCTTCGATGTGATTCGTGGAGACTGCCGGGACGAACGTCTGATGCCTGGTCTTGTAGCGAACCACGATGCCATCATTCCCTTGGCTGCGCTGGTGGGAGCACCGCTCTGTGATCGCGACGCCTTGGGGGCGGTTTCGACAAACAGGGATGCTGTGCGGATGCTTTGCCGTCTAGCCTCACCGCAACAGCGGATCCTGATGCCGGTCACCAACAGCGGATACGGTATCGGGCAACCCGGAATTCCCTGCACCGAGGACTCACCGCTCAATCCGATTTCCCTTTACGGCACGAGCAAGGTCGAAGCAGAGGCGGCGGTTCTCGAGCGGGAGAACAGCATCAGCTTCCGGCTGGCGACTGTCTTTGGAATGTCGCCGCGGATGCGGCTCGATCTCCTTGTGAACGACTTTGTTTACCGGGCTGTCATGGATCGGGCGCTTGTGATTTTCGAGGGACATTTCAAGCGAAACTTCATCCATGTGCGCGATGTGGCCAGGGTCTTCCTGCATGGCCTGGAAAACTTCGAGACAATGCACGGCCGCGCCTACAATGTTGGCCTGGAAGACGCGAATCTGACCAAGCTGGAGCTGTGTGCAGTCATTCAGAAGCATTTGCCAAAATTCGTTTTTCTCGAGGCTCCGATCGGCGAAGACCCCGACAAACGCGACTACATCGTCTCGAACCAGCGCATCCTCTCGACCGGCTGGGCGCCCCAGTGGGATTTGGATCGGGGAATCCAAGAGTTGATGAAGGGATACACCATCCTGCGCAACAGCGCGTTTGGAAACGTGTGACGAAATGGAAAATTGAGAATGTAAAATGGAGAATGAAGTCAAGCAGCGGGATTTGCGGGAACGGACGTTGGATTTTGCGCGGAGGATTGTTCGTTTGTTTGCGGCGCTTCCCAAGAACACGCTTGCGCAGACTCTAGGAAAGCAGGTCTTGCGAAGCGGGACATCGGTCGGAGCAAATTACCGGGAGGCGGACAGCGGGAGATCGAAGCCCGAGTTCATTGCCAAAATGGGCGATTGCCTGAAAGAACTCTCCGAGACCGACTACTGGCTGGAGCTGATGGCTGCCGAAGAAATCATTCCAGCCGACCGCCTTGTTCCCCTGATGCAAGAAACCCGCGAACTCATCGCCATTTTCACAACGATCATTAAAAAGGCACGAAGCCAGTAATTTTTCATTCTCCATTTTCCATTTTGAATCCTTCCTCATTGCCATTAAGCTGCATCGACGTCGCGATTCTCGTTGGCGGGCTTGGGACACGTTTGCGGGGAGTGGTGGACGATGTGCCGAAGCCGCTTGCGCCGGTTCTGGGCCGGCCCTTCTTGTTTTTCCTGCTCGACATGCTGTCCCTGCGGGGCGCCCGTTCAGTGACGCTCTGCAGCGGCTATATGGCAGGTTTTGTGAAGAAAAAAACCGGGGCAGAGTGGCTCGGGATGCCGCTCCGCCATTCGGTTGAGAACGAGCCCATGGGGACAGCCGGGGCACTGGCCCTGGCACGGGATCATTTGAAAAGCGAACGCGTGCTCGTCCTGAACGGCGACACCTGGCTGGAGCCGGATTACAAGGCGTTCGCGGACACCGCAAAAAACTCAGATTTTTGCATCGCAGGGGCATCTGTTCCCGACGCCTCGCGCTACGGCATGTTGGAGTATGAGGCCTCGGGACGCCTGGTCTCATTCTCTGAGAAAAACCAGTCCCGCATACCAGGGACCATCAATGCCGGCATGTATTTGATCACTCAAAACCTCCTCGCATCGTTGCCCGTGGAGCCTCTCTCGTTGGAGCGTCAGGTTTTACCGGGTCTCACGTTCGAGGGACGCGTGAAAGTTTTCACAATGGGCAGCCCGTTTCTGGATATTGGAATCCCGGACGATTACGCGCGAGCGGGAGAGTTCTTTGCCGGTCTGGGAATCGCTCCTCACAGCATGTTCCCGGACTCGCCACCAATGGAGCAGGCTCAGCCGAAACTTGGAACGTGCGCTGTGATTTTTGACGAGGACGGGCACGTTCTTCTGGAGCAGCGCTCCGATTGCGGATGGTGGTGCCTGCCTGCCGGGCGATTAGATGCTGGGGAAACCCTCATCCAAGGTGCCATTCGCGAGGCACGAGAAGAAACCGGGCTCGATATCGAAATCACCGGATTCCTCGGCATGTTCTCTGACCCTCGTCGCCGCACGGTCTGCTACCCCGATAACGGCGACCTGCGCCAGCTCGTGGACGCCGCCGTGACGGCCCGCCCAACGGGCGGGCAACTCAAAGCAAGTCCGGAAAGCCTCGATTTGAGGTGGTTTCCCCCATGCGAACTTCCTCTGAGCACCGTGCCACCAGTCGTGGAAATCCTTCGCCTAGCGCTCAGCCGCAAAAGCAGCCCAGTCTTGCGATGAAAGTCCCACAATATTTCTCCGCTCGATCAGTTTTGCATTCTCCATTCTCCATTTTTCCTTTTCCCTCTCCCCCATGATCATCTCCCGAACACCATTCCGTATTTCATTCTTCGGAGGCGGCTCGGATTACCCGGCTTGGTCCCGGGAACACGGCGGCGCAGTGTTGGCCACCGCGATCGACAAATACTGCTATCTGACGTGCCGGTATCTGCCACCGTTTTTTGAGCATCGAATCCGGGTTTTGTATTCGAAAATCGAAAACGTTCAGCGAGTCGAAGAAATCGAGCACCCGGCGGTCCGGGGGGCACTTCAGGAACTCGAAATCAAACGGGGAATTGAGATCCACCACGACGGAGACCTGCCCGCCCGCAGCGGCATGGGCTCGAGTTCGTCGTTCGCCGTCGGTATTCTCCACGCCCTTCATGCGTTGGAGGGTCGAATGCAGAGCAAGAATCAGCTGGCCAGCGAGGCCATCAGGCTGGAGCAGGAGATATTAAAAGAAACGGTTGGCTCACAGGATCAGGTTGCCGCCGCATACGGGGGATTCAATACGATCCGATTTCTTCCAGACGGCACATTTTCAGTGCAACCGGTTTTCATGCCGGAAGTTCGCATGGCAGACTTCAAACGTCACCTCATGCTCTTCTTTACAGGCATTTCGCGAACGTCTTCCGATGTCGCATCAACATTCGTCGGATCACTCACTGGGCGTGCGGATAGCATCAAGCGCTTTGTGGAAATGGTGGATGAAGGGCTCGACATTTTGTCCCGCGGGCGTCTTGAGGATTTCGGTTTGTTGCTTGATGAGGCTTGGAAAATCAAACGCTCCCTGAGCAGTGCGGTCACAACTTCCGCGGTGGATGAAGCCTATGCATTGGCACGCGGGGCTGGTGCGCTCGGGGGAAAATTACTTGGCGCGGGAGGCGGAGGATTTCTCCTTGTTTTCGCTCCGCCTGAACGCCGCCGCCATGTCGAGAAAGCGCTTTCCCATTTTCTCCATGTGCCCTTTGATTTTGAACCTTCCGGCAGCCAAATCGTCCTTTACGACCCTGAGCAGGACTACTCCGCGCTCGACGGAATCAAGTAAATGACTTCGAGGCCGGCCGAGCGATTTGTCAATCCATGAGCACTCCATTCTCCACTGCTGATCTCGACTGGCCGCTGATGCGGAATAACATCACGCGCGGCGATCTTGATTCACTCATCGCATTCCTCCAACAGGATGACCCGATCCTCACCCAATCAAAGCAGGTCGAAGCGTTTGAGCGCGAATGGAGCAAGTGGCTCGGAGTCAAATACAGCGTTTTCTTGAACTCCGGATCATCGGCTAATGAGATTACGATGCTCGCCTTGCGGGAGTTGCACGGCGATGGAGAAATCATTGTGCCGCCTTTGACATGGGTCTCGGACGTCGCGAGCGTTCTGCATGCGGGCTTCAAACCGGTTTTTGCCGATATCAACCCGCACACCCTTGGTCTGGACAGCAAAGAGGTCATTAAGAAAATCACGCCCCGGACCCGGGCGGTTTTTCTCACTCACATTCTTGGCTACAATGCACTCGACGATGCCTTGCTAGAGTCTTGTGCCTCGCGGAATATACCGATCATCGAGGATGTTTGTGAATCCCACGGTGCGACGTTCCGCGGCAAAAAGTGTGGGGCTTTCGGATTCGCATCAAATTTCTCCTTTTACTACGCACACCACCTCAGCACGATCGAAGGCGGCATGATTTGCACCGATAACGCGGATTTCTATGAACTCTGCCGGGTGGCCCGCTCGCACGGGATGGTTCGCGAGTCCCGCGACGAGGGATTCCGTTCCCGCTACACGAAGGAGTGCCCGGATCTCAACCCCGCATTCATCTTCGCCTTCCCCGCCCACAACATGCGCGGCACTGAGATCAACGCCGTACTCGGTCTCTCCCAACTCCCCCGCCTCGACTCGAATAATTCTATCCGCACCCGGAATTTACTCCGCTTCTTTGACGGTCTCGATCCCTCGACGTTCCGCACGGATTTCGCGGTGGATGGCAGCAGCAATTACGCTTTCACGCTCGTTCTCCGTGAGCCGGATGAGGCCCTCAGGGATCGATGTATGGCAGCCATGACCAGCGCCCGTGTCGAATTCCGTCGCGGCACCTCCGGCGGTGGAAACCAACTGCGCCAACCTTACCTCCGGCGATTGTTCGGTGAGGAATTCAAAAACTATCCCCAAGTGGATCACATACATTTCTTTGGCTTTTACATCGGAAACTATCCCAGCCTTGATCCAGAGAAAATCGACCTTCTCTGCGAAATTCTCAATGCACAATGATCACACCCAATGACCTGATTGCCTTTGAAGAGGACATCGCTGCGGAATTCAACGCGGCGAAGATCCGGGCCCCCATCCACCTCTATTTCGGCAACGAAGAGCCGATTATCGAAGTGTTCAAAAATATCCGCCCCCAGGATTGGGTGCTCTGCTCCTGGCGAAGCCACTATCAGTGTCTGCTTAAAGGAGTGTCCCCGGATCAGTTGAAAGCAGAAATCATGGAAGGTCGCTCGATCTCTTTGTGTTTTCCAAGACATCGGATATTCAGCTCCGCCATTGTGGGAGGGGTCGTGCCAATCGCAGCCGGGATCGCTTTGGGAATCCATCGCTCCGGCGAGGACGCCCGGGTCTATTGCTTCATGGGAGAAATGACGGCCGAGACCGGGATCGCGCACGAAAGCATAAAATACTGCCGGAACCACCGACTCCCGATCACTTGGGTGATCGAGGACAATGGCAAATCGGTCTGCACAGATACCAAGGCAGCCTGGGCCATTCAATCCCATTGGTGGGAGATCGAACAAAATGCACCCGATGTCATCTCCTACCGCTACGAATCCAAATACCCCCACGCTGGCGCGGGCGCGCGTGTTCAATTCTAATTATTATGAAATATTTCGATGAACTCAAACGCAGCATGGAGTGGCTTGCTCAAGATCCGAGAACCATCTTCCTCGGCCAGGCAGTCGAAGTGCCGGGCACGGCGATGAGCAACACGCTCAAAGATATCCCGCTCAGCCGCCGGATTGAGCTGCCGGTGGCCGAAGAAATGCAGATGGGAATGACCGTCGGCCTCGCGCTCCAGGGTCAGGTTCCGGTCTCCATTTACCCGCGTTGGAACTTTCTTCTTTTGGCTGTCAACCAGCTCGTCAGCCACCTCGACAAGCTTGATGTCATGTCGAACGGCGGATACCGCCCCAAAGCCATCATCCGCACCGGCATTGGGTCGGAACGCCCGCTGCATCCACAACACCAACATGTCGGGGATTTCACCGAAGCATTTCAACTGATGTGCTCGACAGTGGAAGTCATCCGGCTGGACGAGCCGGAGGAAATCTTTCCAGCGTATGAAAAGGCCCTCTTGCGCGAGGATGGACGCAGCACATTGATTGTCGAATGGGGCGATTTTTACGGAGAAAAATGAACAGATCACTAGACGTCCTTTTCATTAATGCCGATTCCTCGACCGCCGCCTACCAGGCACTAGCAAAAGATTTTGCGGCAATCGAACCTCCCACATGGAGCCTCCTCCTTGCCCAGAGCTGCCGCAGCAAAGGCTTTGGTGTGGCCATCCTTGATGCAACGGCGGAACGCCTGACCCACGAGCAAGCTGTCCTCCGTATCGGCGAGGCCAAACCCCGGCTAGCCTGCTTTGTTGTCTATGGGCAGAACCCGAATTCCGGCACGACAAACATGATCGGCAACACAGCATGCGCGGCGCTACTCAAGGCCACTCATCCCGACCTCCCGGTCTGCTTTGTCGGCTCGCATACCAGCGCGCTCCCACTGGAGGTTCTTGCGCTGCCCTATGTTGATATCGTCCTGCTCAACGAAGGTGTTTATGCCTTACATAATCTCCTGAAGACAGACCTCCGCACGGGCCTCGACAGGGTCAACGGGATTGGCCACAAGGAACATGGCGCTCCATTCCTGAACCCGCCGGAACGAGTCGTCCCACAAGAACGCATGGATATCGACCTCCCCGGTTCAGCGTGGGATTTACTCCCCTACAGGGAGAAGCCGCTGGACCTCTATCGCGCCCATTTCTGGCACGCGGAGTTCTCCCATGAGAAGCGCACTCCCTTTGCGGCGATTTACACCTCACTCGGATGCAAGTTTAAATGCGACTTTTGCATGATCAATATTGTCAACCGCGTGGACAACACCGCCGGGACGTTTTCCGCGCATTCGCCCAATATGAGGTTTTGGTCGCCGGAATTCATGCTCTCTGAGTTTGAGAAACTGGCGGCCCTTGGAGTCGAGACGCTTCGGATCTCAGACGAAATGTTTTTCCTGAATAAGAACTATTTCGAACCGCTTGTCCTCGGCATTGCAGACCGGGGATTGAACCTCCGCATGTGGGCGTATTCGCGAGTGGATACCGTCCGTCCGCAATACCTCGAAGCTTTCCAGAAAGCGGGAATCAACTGGCTCGCCCTCGGCATCGAGGCCGGAAGCCAGAACGTCCGCCAAGAAGTATCAAAAGGCAGCTTCAAGGACGTCAACATCCGCGAAATCGTCAAGACCACCCGCGCCAGCGGCATGAATGTCATCTCCAACTACATTTTCGGCTTCCCCGATGACACCAAAGAGACCATGCAGCAGACGCTCGACCTCTCGCTGGAACTCTGCACCGAAATGGCTAACATGTATCCCTGCCAGGCCCTGCCGGGCAGCCCACTCTACCACGATGCCAAGGCCAAGGGGTGGCCGCTCCCGGATTCCTACGGCGGTTATGCGTTCCTCTCCTACGAGACCCAGCCGCTCCCGACCAAACACCTCACGGCATCGGAGGTCCTCAAATTCCGCGACGATGCGTGGCACACCTACTTTACCCACGAACCATATCTCGCCCTCGTCGAACAGAAGTTCGGCTCACAGGAACGACGGAACGTCGAGGAAATGGCGAAAATCCGCTTGAAACGGAAGTTGCTGGGAGATTGAGGCCAATATATCCATACACTCACTCATTATGAAACTATCACTAATATTTCCATCCTGGTGTGACGAGTTCGGCACGTATTCGAAGGTGGCTAAAAAGGCATCCTCCTTTCCGCCATTGAATCTCTGCATCGTTGGTGCCCTTGCCGAGCAGGCTGGCTGGCAAGTCCAGCTTATCGACGCGGAGTTGGAGCAGCTCAGCACAAAAGATGTTTTGCAGCGTGTTGCCGCATATCAGCCGGATTTGATTGGCATGACCGCCACGACGCCGTTTTTTCACCGGATCATCGCGATGGCCAAAGAATTGAAACGAGCGAGTTCAGTGCCGATCATTGTGGGTGGCCAGCACGTTTCGATTGTCGGCCAGGAGGCCATGGAGGAGTGTCTCGACTATCTCATGCTCGGCGAATGCGAACGCATTTTTAAAGATTTTTTGAATCAATTCGAAAAAGGGGAACGCGCGATTGACCTGCCCGGGATTATGTTTCGCCGGGAGGGTGAGATTCAATTTAGCGGCCCGGCTGCCGCCCTGACGAACCTCGACGATTCCCCAGCGCCGGCGCGGCATCTGTTGCGTAACGACCTCTACTTTATCGGCACGCTTCGCGGAAGAAAACGCTACACATCCGTGCAAATGAGCCGGGGCTGCGCGTTTCGATGTGTCTATTGCGCCAGCGATCTATACGGGAGAAAAATCCGCCGCCATTCCATGGAACGCGTTGTTCAAGAGTTAGAGGAAATCGTCAATGTGCAGAAGATCCGGCACATCTATTTTATCGACGACACGCTGACGGTGGATCGGAAATTCATATTTTCGCTCTGCGATGAGATCGAGAAACGAAATCTCCGATTTACATTCGAGGGGGGCACTCGCGCGAATTTATGGGACGAGGAAGTGGCTTCCAGACTAAAAGCCTGCGGCTTGATTCGCATCAGTTTTGGGCTGGAAACCGCAGTTCCGGAAATTCTGAAACTCATCAAAAAAGACGTGCCGCTGGAAGCTTATGTGACTGCGAATCGAATAAACAACAGGCTGGGCATCGAAACAATTAACTCCGTGATGCTGGGGTTGCCGGGCGACACGCGCGAAACAATCCGGCAGACAGTGGATTTTTTGTGTAAGGCCCGCGACATACATCACACCACGTATGGGATTGCCATGCCGTATCCAGGAACCGAGTTGAGAGCGATGGCTGAACGAGGTGAAAACGGGCTCAAACTTATCGAGAAAGACTTTAGCAAGCTGCAAAGATACGGGTCGGCAGTCATGGAAGTCAACGGACTGACTCCCGAGGACTTGGTTGAACTGCAAAAGGAAGGGCTCCGCCGCATCTATTCCTGCTGGTGGCGAATTATCCCCATGATCCGTCGCCACGGAATCCTGTCGCTCATTCCGCCGATCTGGGAAACAATCAAAGATCGTTTTAAAAAGTTTGGAAATCGCGGAGATCCTGCGTAACAAAAACGCGATTCCTTTGCATTGAGACTTGTGTCCTAAGCGGAAGCTCCCCGCTTGAAATGAGTTTTTCTCCCGTCGGAAAGTTTCCAGTTCCAACGGAAAAACTCTTCAATGACCTGCCACAAACAAAAGAGGCCTGCCTTGTAGTGCGAAATTCGTGTAGCCGGCAGGATAAATCCCGATCCCTCCTGGTCGATGCGTTTTGGCTCGTCAAAGCCGATCTCAGCGATTTTTAGTGAAGCTTTTGCCGCCCGTATCGACATCAAAGGTTCCCAACTGACATGCCTGCCAGATGTCCTCTCATAAAAATCGCCTCGACGCACGTCCAAGCCTAATCGCTTCGGAACGTCGATGCGATAGCCTCGATACATGACCATGGCATCGGTGTATGGATATCCAAACAGCGAAATAAGAAATGAAAAAACAGAGTTGGCAGGCCCACTGAGAATCGTGTCGTCGTCACTCTTTGCTCCATCTTTATATCGAGATGCTATAACCATGTCATAGCCATTTTCCAGATTCGTTATTATCGCAGGAATAGCTTCTGGGAGTGAATTGCCATCTGGACTAAAGACGATCACGGCGTCACCTGAAAATGAACGGTAGGTTTGAAGATAAGCAGCGCGGATTCCGGGCTTGTCTTGGGTAACCACACGACAACCAAGTGATTTAGCATACTCAATGGACCCGTCGGTAGATTTCCCGTCGATGACGATTATTTCAAGAAATCTTCCAGAAGCTATCAAAGTCGGCAAATATACCTTGAGGCCGGGTAATTCATTTTTTACAGGAATAATTAGAGATACAGTCATTCCGTTTATGCGCGCATCTCAAAGGCGAGTATTAGATTACGTATGGTTGGCAAGATCATTATTTTATGCCTTAGAGCCCGATTGCGGGCTTTTTATTCCTTTAGTGAAAAGAATCTCAATCAAAGCAACGAGGAGAGATATATCGGCGCAAAGTCTGGATAGAGATGAGATGTTTGTGCATTCATCGCATGCTCGAAGTATCGGGCTTCTTTTTGTGTCAATAATAGAACCCGCATCCCATGACCTCGCATGTAAAAACATTTCCAGGCATTCAATCCATTTTAAAGCGAAAGCGCGGTCATTTGTTCTATCAAGTAATATTTCATGTATTGCAGCCACTGAGCTTGCGGCATGTATCGTAAAAGCAAGATCTGAGCGAGTGGTTGTGGCTTCCTGGGAACGGGTTGCTTGACGGGCGAGTCTTGAATGGCAAGCCAGTTGATCAATCAATGCATCGGCTAATTCGGGCCTGTTTGATCGATATCCTTTAGCTATCTGGGTCGCATTAGTTATCCATGTGGTAAATCCACCTTTTAAGTCATTCAGCGTAATTGCGGGGGTTTTCTTTAATAAAACATGCAAATACCTCCCCGCTCGTCCTTTGATCATGGCGTTTTTGGATGCACGTGAGAGTAGGGAATCACAAAAGACTTTCACTGCAGGGTGCGAAGCTCCATCTCTCACGATTGAATCATAGTCATGAAAGATAATTTCTGAAGGTTGTGAAAGATGCCTTTTCCATGAAGTGTAGTCCTGATGCACCGATTCCAACGTATGGCTCCCGTCAATGATGAGCAGGTTCACATTGCCTTGCGCCATAGGAAGCCACTTTTTTGCCCCCTGTAATGAAATGACGGGGTGGCTGAAAACGTTCTTGTGCATTCTGACAAGTGAAGAAACCGCCTTTCCGGGAAAGGGGTCAAAAGAATGCAGGGCGATGGTTTTTGGAGTCTTGCGGGAGTTTGCGATTAGATGAAAACCTCCTCCTTGGGCGGTTCCGATTTCCACGATATTTGATTGCTCTGGCAAATCCGACACAACCCTGGCAAGCAACTCTATTTCCTCTGTCCATAATTGAGGAATTGGCGGATTGATTTTGTTCATAAAAACCGGATTATCACAGAGTTGTGTGGCCCATAGTGCCATCCTGCGAATTTCCATCTGAGACAAGAATTTGAGTGAATAGAGATGTATCCACCTTGGGCATGACCTGTTCCATGCTCAGGCGTTCGTTCAGGGTTGGAATAAAAAGCGATACATTCATGGTGAGGGGGGCGTGGTGAGTTCAATCAATCGAAGATTGGCCGCCGTCGCGACGACGCGGCCGGATCTTGCGATGGAATCCACGTTATCCATGAAATCCAGAAAGTATTTCCCGTTGACCTCTTTGAAGAACCACTCCGGTCGCTGGTGTTCCTTCCAGTGTTTTCGAGTGTAGAGGAGCATGGCGTTGTCGAAATCCGAAGCGATGATGTATTTGAAGCCCTGGGCTGCAAGATATTTTTCCAAGGCTGCTGCTCCCTGAAACAGCGGCCATTTCCCTATTGCGGAGCCGCCCGGAAAGTCGGCGGTGTAGATCTCGTTTCTTGCAAAATCGAACCCGTAGGGGGTGTCCACCGCCGCGAAGATCTTGCTGCCGGGCGGGGTGTAGTTTTGCAGTTCCCGATCGGCCTTGGTGAGGGCGGAATTGACCAGTGGATCTCGAGAATAGATCTGCTGAGGCAGGTTTTCCACCTGAACTCCCAGCTCGCGTCCGGCATTGGGAAGGTTCAATGCCAGGAGCAGACCGAGCACGAGAACGACGGGAAGCAAGACGCGAAAAGCCGGGGTGTCCTCTCTTGCCTCATCACTGCTTAGTGCCGAAATAATCAGCCACAATGCGACAGGCATCAA
The DNA here is from genome assembly GCA_964605515.1 of uncultured Chthoniobacter sp. Lineage (GTDB taxonomy): Bacteria > Verrucomicrobiota > Verrucomicrobiia > Chthoniobacterales > Terrimicrobiaceae > QYQL01. The sequence goes on along the minus strand of CAZSDC010000017.1, from coordinate 16,188 downwards.
CATCGGGAACGTGTAACGGTGGCTCTCAAAGAACTGGGCGACTCCCAAACGGTCGGAAACAAGCCAGGAGACGAACAATGCCACAGTGGCTGCCGCATAAGCCAGCGGGCGGTTGCCAGCGAAAACAACCAAACCCAGACAGAAGATCAGAGAGAGCGCTTCTGGGGTGAACAGATAGGCCAAGGCATGTGCGGCATCAAAGATTGCCCCTCCCTTGTTGCCTAAAACGATAAATTCCGGATTTATCGTCCCCAGAAATGGAGGAAACATCGGCGTGCCATTTGATTGCCAGAGGACGGACATCCAAGGGATCAGGATAACAAGCGAACCGATGGCGATTGGAAAGATGGAGGCAAAGGCGTTCTTGAGGGTGGCAGGGAGCGTTGCCATTTGAGACGTGGGGCGACCGTCCCGGTTGCCTTTTTGAGGGGATAGCAGGCGGGACGCCTGCTCCACTTTGCTGGACTGCCAATACCTGATGGTCGGCTCTAAGGCGACGATGCCTACGATACAGAGAAAATAGGTCATGCGAAGCGACCCGGTGGCTGCGACGAGCAACGATGGCGCAAGGTAAGCCTTCCACCCGGCCCAAGCCGGGCTCGGCAGTTTGGAGAGGGTCAGGATCAGCGCCAGAATCATCGCCGCGCCGGTAAGGTGGCTTCCGGTATTGATACGGGGGACGGAGATAAAGAAAAGGCAGCCGACCGCGAAAAACCGGAGCAGGCCGAGAGATTTGGGAATTCCCTTCGAAAGATGCAGAAGCATCCCGAAAAGCATCAGCATCCCGAATCCCCTATCAGGAACATGCCCGTTCCTCTCGCCGCCGACAATCATGACAAGCGCCTGAAGGAGCGCCTGCCCACCATACGTCCCCATACGGCGGAAATTGAACGGCTCGATCAATGATCCGGTCTGCAGAATCTTTTGTGGATAGAAAAGGTAGCAGACCACATCGTCGTTCGGATCGATCTGCAGCGGCCACATGATCGAGGACGCGAACGCGAGGAGAGCCAGAAAATAAAGGATGAAGACTGAAAAGCTGAAACCTGAAAGCTGAAACCTGAAAGCTGAGGAAGCAGGGGAAGGGGATTTTGGATTTTGGGTTTTGGATTTTGAATTGCCCTTAATCCCTTTTGTGCTTTTCGTGTCCTTCGTGGTGATTTTTCCTGCCAGATAGAAAACAGCCAGCGTGGCACCGACGAGCACAAGAACTGTCAGGTTCGCCGCTTTGGCCAGGCTGAAGGCCATAAGCAGGCCGCCGAGGGCGAGGACGACGGACATCCCCCACGCGCAGGTGAGCCCCCAGCCGATGTCGGCGAATTCCGGCCGGTCGATCCTCCGCCGGAGGAGTTCCCCATACCCCCAAAAGCTGACAAAGATCAGCAGGGACCAGAAGAAGACGGGAAAATAGGCGGGATGCATATGAGCGCCGGAGGCGCGAATGGAGAATGTAAAATGTTAAATGGGGAATGGTTTGGCCGCCTTCGGCGGCAATGCGAAATTCAAAATGTGAAATGGGGAATGGGGACGTGGACTCATTCTGGCTTGTGGCCTGTAATTTTCAATTCTCCATTCTCAATTTATGGGTGGGGAGTGATCGCGACAACAGTGATGGTGGAAATTCGTCCCTTAACGCCGCGCGCATCCGGACCGTAGTGCCAGAAAACGCGGTAAGCGCCCGGTGTATTGTTTTGGGCATAAGCCTCAAAAATCTTGGTGCCGTCCGCTGCGGACAACGATGAAAATTCGTGCGTTTGAAGGCCGGGATGCCGGGGATTGACTTCGAGGAAACCGAGCGTCTTTCTGAGCTGTTTCAGAACGGCTGCCTTTGAAGGGTCGCTTTCCAATGCGGTCAGTTGCCGGTCCGCAGTGGGGGTGAAGAGGATTTTTCTCTGCACGGCTTACTCCCGCGCATGTTTCGAAAAGGAACCTCGGTCGCGCCGCTTGCCTGCTGCGGACTCTTTCAGACCGCGTTTCACACTGGCGAGCGCTTGAGGATTATCGAAAAGCCATGCTTCGGAAGCGGGGATCACCTTCACCGGGTCGAGAAAAATCTGCCCAATGGCATTCCGGTAGATATTGACGGCTGAAATCCCTTCCAGTGCCCCGCTTAACGAAATGCGCATCTTCGAGTCCGGCTTTGCAAATTCGCTCACCATTTGGAAGTGCGAGTTTTTGATAACGGCAGTTGCTGGCATGAAGGCAGTGTTTCCGGACTCGGTGAAAATGTCAAGTGGGATGTCGCTAAATATGGGCTGCGCCCACTTGAATAAACCATTCGTGTCGGCGGAGGAGTTCCCCATAGCCCCAAAAAATCCCGCGCGACAGCGCTTCGTGGATTAGGGATGACTCGAACGGTTGGCCCAGGGAGGGCAACCGTAGCGTAGCGAAGCAAAGAAACGAAGATGAGCAGGCTCCAGAAAAAAACGGGGAAATAGCCGGGGTGCACAAGAAGAGGAAACCTGAAACGCTGAAAAGCTGAAAGCTGAAATTTGGGAAGTCGAGGGACGAGTGTCGAGTGTCGAGATCGTTGGAAATCTGAAATGTCAAACGGGAGGGCCGGTCTATTTTTGAATGACGTTGTAAGCGTCTAAGCCGCCCTTAATGAGGGCCGGGTCGATGCGGCGGTCAAAGGTTGCCAGCGAGGCACCCTGCTGAACCGCAAGCGCCAGAAGGTAGTAATCGGTGAGGTGTTTTGACGAGGGCAGGACGGGATAGCCGCGCCTGTCGCAAAGGGAAATAGAATCAGCCCAGAATTCGTGCCCGCGTTGTGATGTCAGTCTTTCGAGAAGTTCTCTCGCGGCCTCCGGCGATCCCGGACCTTTCGGGTAGTTTGGATGGCCGATAATCCTGAGAAAGGCATTTTCCGTGAGGGGGCAAGTGACCCATCCGTCCGCGCTGACTTTTGCATGGAATGCGACCGCCGCATCATGGTGCTCATGGTCGTGGTCTCCCAGCGCAATGAGCAGGTTCGCGTCGAAGAGGACCATTTTCAGCAGCCTTCGGCTTCCAGCATTTGATAGACCATTTTGGAAGTGACCTTGGCTCCGCGGGCTTTGAGGCAGGGAAGTTCATTCGGCCCGTGCTCGATGAAGGAGGCGTCCTTCGAAGGGGTTTGGGCAGAAAAAATCTCCCGCCGCAACGCGCTTTCCACCAATGCCCTGAGAGTTGTCCGCCGCCGGGCGGCGGCAGTCTTCGCTTCGATCAGCAGCGCGTCCGGCAACTCAAGCGTGGTTTTCATATGGGAGGCAATATGGTTTTATGGCAGCCCTGTGTCAAGGACAAGCCTACATCCCCCATGCGGAGGCCAACCCCAGCCGATGTCCGCGAATTCCGGGCGGTTGATCCGGCGGCGGAGGATCTCCCCATGCCCCCAAAACGAAAAGAAGATCAGCAGAGACCAGGAAAAGACGTGGAAATAGCCGGGATGCACAAGAAGAGGAAACGCTGACCACCGGCGCGATGGGATCGCGCGGGGGAGGTTGCCTTCCCAGCCCAAACACTCGACTTGTCCCCAGCAGGAAGCGCTATCGCGCGGGTTTTATCCGCAGCCAACCGGCATGGCGACACGAGCGGGAGCGAACACCCTCGCGATAGCGATTTGTATAAACAGGGATAGTAGAGCGTGCAGCTGGGGAAGCAACCGGAGCGCAGCGTAGCAAGGAGGCAACATTAGCGGAAACTTGAAGAAGGTCGAGCGTCGAGTGTCGAGTGTCGAGATCAGCGGTCAGTTTTCAGCGAGAAACGGGAGCGGCAAACCTTGAGGCGGTCAAACAGCAACCCCTTGAGTTCCGGATTCACAGTTTCATCGGCAATGAGTTTTTCAAGTGTGCCTCCTTTGATGATATCGCACCTGATCAATTCACTGACGAAGGCAAAGTCCTTCTCCCTACCGGCAGCAAGTTTGGAATAAGCCACGTCCAAGGGGTGCAGGCAGTGGCCTCTTGCTCCCTTCATCGAGGGGGATTCAAGCGTCACAGCCCTCTCTTGCCAGTTGATCGCCAGAGTTGCGGTTTCGGGGGCAACCCCGTGGGCGTAGTATCCAAATGTCTCATGAAATTGGGAGAGTTCGCCAATCGTTCCGTCAATCAGATCGGCCTTCTCCGGCGCATGGAGTGGATAGACGTCCGCCTCGTTCGAATAGGTGAGGGACCTCGGAGGATCGGAAATCCGGGCGAGAATCGCCTGGCTTCCGATGACGACAAACTCAACCTCATTGGTGATGCCCTTGGCCGCGCGGAGAACGTGTTCAAGCTCGTGGCGTCGCATATTTTCTCATCACCAAGGATCGCTCCTCCTCGGAGAGAATTCCAACGAAGGGGCTGGATTGCCTCATCCGGGTTGCCTCCTCACTTCTGGATCTCAAGAAGTTTGCAAGACCGGCAACATCCATGTGTGAAAGAAGATTCTCCCACTCGCGCAGAGCCGGGGCATCGGGGTTCAACGAACGCCAACGGGAAATGGTCGCACGGGGGCGTTCCACCAGCGCCGGGTTGCGAAGGAGTTTGCCAGAAACAAGCCGATGCAGAAGAAGACTCCTCCGGTCAATGTCTTGATGCGATTTCACACATTTCTGACTACCCGTTTTCGAAAAGACACGCAAGTTTTGAAGCAGGTGCGAACGGGGTGGCTGCCTTTGAAACGATGCACCAGACAGCGTCTGACATCTCCGTCAACCAGCCTCCATCTTTCGGGGTTCCGGCAAATGGCAGAAATGGAATGTTCAACCTCGGAGATGAACTCCTCCGCAAGCCTGGGATTGATCTCCGCATAATAATCAATGGAGGCTGTGAATTCGTTTGATGCATCTGGATGAAAACCGTAAGGACTCATCACTGCACCCTGGCTCGCGCATCCGCCATGACTTTCTTACCGGGGAGAATCTTGGCGAAACCTGGGGAAACCTCGTCACGTCGCCGCTGGATTTCGTGAAGATGAGCTCTTTCGAGACGGGGATCAATGTCCGTCTCGATGCTCTCGACAAGTTTCTCAGCCAAGTTCGCCCGGTAGGCTGTTGGCAGAAGAAGGGCTTCCTCAAAAAGTCGATTTACCGTTGCAGACATGGGGGTAGCCTATCCCACGATGAGCACAATGGCCATATCCTGAACGCCTCTATTCAGGCGGCGCGTTCTGCGTTCGTTGTTCTTCATTCAACAAACAAGCAGCTCAAGTCCACAAGACCTTGGCCTGATAGGCAGCGAATTTTTTATCATGCGTGATGATCGTCAGGTTCTCCTCCTCGGCCTGCGCGATGAGCATTCGGTCGAAGGGGTCCGAGTGGTGCAATGGGAGAGAGCGCATCCGCTCTCCATGGACATACCGCAGCGGCAACTCGCGGAGGCCGCGCGCAGGGATTTCGCTCCAGAGGCTTTCCGGTGCCTCCAGTTTCCCTATCACTGTCTTGATGGCGATTTCGACGGCGGTAACCGCGCTCACATACACGGCCCGGTCGGGATTCTGAATCACCGCCTGCGCCTTGGCGCTCAAGTGTCCGGGCGCGGATAGCATCCAAAGAAAAACGTGCGTATCAAGCAGGTAGTTCATGCGTTTTCGAACAGCGCCCGAATGCGGGGGTCCTCCTCGTCAAAGTCGTCCGCGATCTCGATCTGCCCTTCCAGCCCTCCCAGCGTGCGCGACTCCCGCTCCGGTGCATAGGGCGACAGTTTGGCCAGAGGCTTGCCGTGCTTCGCCAGCAAAATGAATTCTCCCGCCGCAGCCGCGTCTATCAGGCGCGAAAGGTGGGTCTTGGCCTCTTGGACATTGATGACTTTCATGAAATAAGTCTGGTCTGACCAGGTCCGAGTGTCAACCTGCCATTTCAAATAATCGTCGAAGGGGGCGAAGGGTCAGTCCCGCGTATTGTCGCTTTTTGACGCTGCAGATGGGAAAGGCGAAGCGTTCCGGGAAATCCTGCAACGAAAGACAAGCGTAATAGAGTTTTGAGAAGATTTCGAGCGACATCCGCACTTGCCGATTCGCGTGTGAATGCCTGTATTTCGCTGAGGTCGTGGTCGCTTCGCGCGGAAAAAACGACACGGAAACTCACAGCGAAAGACGTTCCTTCATCTGCGCAGATGTGAAAAAATCTCCGGAGCGGTAATTATGTCGGCGGACGACACTGTTGAGAATCATTGCCCAAGCGCCGACAACCAGATACTCGGCATTTTGCGAATTGAGCAGCCGGCAGACCTGAATCAGAGGACCTGAAGCTTGCTCCATATCACCAGAGTCTCGGGTTCGTTTGCGCCAGCTTCCATGCTGTGTAAATCTGCCAGGTTTTTGCTTTCATCACGAAGCCGCGCGGCTTGGGATGCGGGGCCAAGCGGTTTGCTTCGGCTATGAGCCGCTCCGCACGGCGGAGGCCTTCTGCCGGGGAGGCTGGAAGATGGTGGCGTGAACCCGCAATTTTCATGACAGGCAATCCTTGCTGAGCCCAGTCTCGTTGTCGAGAATGGCCTTCCTCTGCAACGCGGCTCGGGTGTGATCAAATGTGGGTGAGGTGGATCGGGCGCTCCGCCGCACGATGAGAAATTCCACGCGGCTTCGCCGCCAGGTTTTCCCATCGCGCTTGGAAATCGCGATCCACCTAGGCGCAACTCCTCAACCGCACCCACATTTGATCACACCCACGCGGCTCCATTTCAAACAACCGATTCTGTATGCGGCATGATGAGCATGGGAGAGAGGGAAGAAAAAAGCTGAAAGTTAAGACCAGAAAGCAGCCAGGGATGGCAGGTTTGAGGCGGAAATCTCAGGAGTGCTGGGATTTATCGTCGACGCCGAGGTAGCTGAAGATGAGGCTGAAGAGGATGGTTTGAATGCCGATGGAGGCGAGGGTCCGTCCTGCGATGACGGTGCGCGTGGTGTCGAGCGGGTCGAGGTTGCCGAACCCGGTCGAGGCCCAGCCGAAGAGGGCGAAAAGGATGACGATAAAACCGGCAAGAAGAACCAGGCCACCGGAAATGAGACCTTTTTCGAGGGTGAAGAAGCCGAACGCTTTCGACAGGACATGTTTGGCAGGAAGGAATCCGCGGGTGTAGGCGAAGATGCGGGCGAAGCAGGCGAACAGGATCATCTGGTATCCGAACAGAAGGACAAGGCCCGCGATTTCCAGGGTGTTCAGGTCGAAGTTGATGTGGCCAATGGTGATTGGGCCTGCGAGTAGACGCAGGAAAAAGATGCCTCCGATCAGCGTGGCAAGGAGGCCTGGATAAAGCAGGAGCCAGCGTGGGGAAAAGAGGAGCATGAAGCGAAGGTGGCGCCAGCCGTCCCGCCAACTCCGGAGGTGCGGGGGGCGCGAGCGTCCGTCCTTGTGCAAGGTGATGGGGACTTCCTCGATGCGCATCCCGCGAAGGGAGGCCTTTATCACCATCTCGGAGGCGAACTCCATGCCGCCGGTTCGGAGATCCAGCTTTTCGAAGGCCTCTTTGCTGAGGGCGCGGAGGCCGCAGTGGAAATCGTGGCTCGGGCACTTGAAAAGGATGCGTCCGATAAATGTGAGGATCGGATTTCCGATCCAGCGGTGCTTCCAGGGCATCGCGCCGGGATCAATCGAGCCTCCGCCGGAGGGCATGCGACAGCCCATGACTAGGTTCGCGCCGGCGCGGAGTTTTTCCAGAAAGGGTGCGATCTTCGAGAAGTCGTAACTCATGTCCGCATCGCCCATGATGATGCAACGCCCGTTGGCGGCGGCCAGGCCTGCCTGGAGTGCGTGGCCGTATCCGCGCCGGGACACGGGCACGACGCGGGCACCGTTGGCGGCGGCGAGTTCGGGCGAGCCGTCGGTGCTGCCGTTGTCGGCGATGAGAACTTCTCCCCCGACGCCCGCCGCATCCAGCCCTGTCCGGGCCGCAGCGATGCAGGCGGCAAGGGTCTCCGCCTCGTTCAGGCATGGCATCACAATGGTGACTTCCGGGGACTCTCTTCTCGGGTTCATGGCGGATGGCTAGGACGTTTTTCTATAGGGGGTTTCCACATTGCGAAGCATGGGAAAATGCTTTGCGTTAAGTGTGACCAGCTCAAGCCCGTGCAGGTCGGCTGTTGCGGCAATGAGGCAATCGGCTAATCCGCATCCGTGAGTTGGCCGGTAGTCGCGGGACAAGAGGCCTCCCCGCTCTGCAATCCCGGATGTGATCGGCAGGGAGGTCATGGCCGATATCATTTTTTCGAGCTTCGTATGTTCCTCTCCGTTGCGCACGCCCTGATAGAGTTCGGCGATATTCATGGCGGATATACAGGCCTCCGCGACGTTCGCTTCGACAAACGAAACGGCTTCCGGGTGTCCCCGGAGATAATCAATCAATACGTCTGTATCCAGGAGCTTGGCCATTAGAACCGGTCGAAGGCAGCCCGCATTGCCCGTGCATCCGGGAGATTGGGATGGTCAGCCCACATGCCGCGCGCTGCCTGAAGCGCCTTCAGCCGCTTGGTGGAATCCCGCCGATGGATAAACTCGTCAATGGCTTGCCTTATAATCTCACTTTTTCCATGCCCAAGCATTCGGCTAAGCCGGGCGATAGAAGTGTTTTCCTCCTCAGTAAGATATATTTGAGTTCTAACCATACATCATACTGTATGCATCCATCGGCGCATGTCAATGCAGCTGCCCGATCCGGATGCATCAGTTCGGCTTGGCGGGTCCCTCTGCAGCCTTCAGCATCTCGGCGGACAGGTCCGGCTGGCCCGCTGCGGTGAATTTTTCCGCGAGCTGGGTGGCAATAGATTTCCGGACTTCCGGCGGGAGGCTCTTCATGGCGGCGAGGGCCTGGTTCGCGGCATCACGGTAGCGCCCCTGCGAGACGTAGAGGTCCACGAGTTCCATGCGAACCGCCGTGCTCTCAGGCGCGGTGTCCAGAATTTCTTTGAGCGAGATCTCGGCGGTGATCGGGTTGCCCTCGACGAGGCGCGAGAACCGGGCGAGGTGGAATTTCGCCTCGTTGAGGCTCTGGTCCGGTGCGACCCGGAGCATGAGCACGGTCTGCTGCATCCCTTTAGACAGGTCGTTGGGTGGGAATGCGAGCGGACGGGCCCAGGGAGGAATAACCCTATCGAACAGCGCGCGCTTGCCGAAGGAGTTATCGTAGGATTTCCCGGGGACGGGTTTCGGGTAGAGGATCCCGAAGAACGGCCCGATGAAATTTTCCCAGGTCAAGAGCGACACGTGGGTGATTCCATGCTTTTTCATGAAGGCGAGTGCCTCGTCATCGTTCTGGGCGTTGAGGCCAGCCGCTGCGGCCTTGAGTCCCTCGACGTTTTCCCAGTAGAGGGTGCCGACGGTCCGGAATCCGCCCAGCGCGGAGAGCAAGCAGGAGCTGTTCGGGCTGCTGAGGAGAACGACCTGCTGTCCATTTGCGTCGTCCAGGATGGCGCGGGCCATCTGGCGGTGGAGCAGGGCCAGGCCCTGACCGGCGGTGATGGAGATCTTGTCTCCGCTGCGGAACTGCGCCCACGCTGTGGTAAATGTGTTTTTGAAGGTCGGTGCAACGAGAACGTAGCCGAACGCAAGGAGCAGAGCGGCGACGACAGCGCGGCTCAACAACTCGCGGGGAACGAGCCGCCAGACTTGCGGGACAACGATCCCTGCCAGCGCGATATAGAGCGGGCCCGCAAGCATTCCCCAGCGGACCTGGTAGAACTGGAGAGCTGTGATCAAAACGATCGGGATTGCTAGAAAGATCAGGACCGCTTTTGTTCCACGACCGACGGCGCGGGACATTTGCAGCGCGGCTGCGGCCAGCAGGAACGCGGGAAACCACCCAATGGCCGCACCCCAGGTGAGCCCGCCCATCTGGATACGCATCATCAATGGCAAAAGCTCGGCAATATTTTTCCAGAGCCTCTCCATGAATCCATCTTTTGGGATGTAGATTTCCGGTCCACCGAGAATGATGGCTGCGGGCAGAACTGCGCAGGCTGCGAGCGGCCAGATGAGTTTGAGCCATGGGAAACGAGTTTTTGGTGCACTCAGCCAGCCACCAACTTCTGAGATAATCCAGCCCCCTCCAAGCCATGCAAGGGCATAGAGCGGGTGGTTGACCTCCATTCGCGTCCCCATATTGAAAGGGAAATACTCCAAAAGGTAGAAGCCCAACGCTGCTCCAGCGCCCCACTTCGCCCAGACCTTCCACAGGTTGGGATGGAATACGCACTCGGTTTTGCGCTCAGATCTTGCGAAGATTGCAGCCACGAAAAGCGCTGCGGCACCGACAGTCCCAAGCACAATCGCTGTCGAGAGCGCACTGATCCACAGGCCTGCTGCGCCGCAGATGGCGGAGAAGATCATCCCGTGCCGGGCCTGCTGGAGCGAATGTGGCGGGGCGAAGTCCTTCCCCCCTTCGTTCTGCACCCAGCCGGCTCCCGCCCAGGCGATGCCGAAAAGCATGCCGAGCAAAGTAAACGCGATGAGGCCGTGGTGGTCGGGGTAGGCGGGCATGAAGCCTTCGTAAAATGTCGGCACGGCCACCATGCCGATGGCGATTACCGACCCGCAGAGCGGACCGAAGCGGCGGGCGGACAGCGGCGCGAAGATTCCGATCGCCAGAGCGAGGAGGATCGGGTTCGCCCAGATGGACATCCGGTAAATGCTATTGCGCAGCGAATCTCCGGTCGCCGCGCGATGAATCTCACCCAGCCCGCGCAGAAATAATGCAAACCCTGAACTCCAATGGACCTCACGCCCAGCAGGCGCGTTGTCGAAATCTGTGTGCCGCACCCGCCATTCTCCGTTATCGCCGAGATGCTCCGCATTGCGGTTCCACATGTAGCCGTCGAACGCGATCTCACTCAGGAAGACCGGCATCCGCTTTTCCACCGGGATATTCTTGTCCGCCTCGTTGCAGAGTCGGACGGTCACGGCATCGACCAGAAACGCATGCGCCGCCACCCATGCGATGCAGGCGAGCAGGACCGCCACAAACCCGACCCAGGAGAGAAAGACAGCCAAGCTGGCCGGTTGCCCCCGCTCCGCCGGGCCGCCTGGCAGCGTTTCCTCAGCAACTACAGAATCCCGCTGTGAGGGGGGATTGTTCTTCTTTTTTTGTTTGGATCGTTTGGAAGCCATTCGGGAATGGCGGAATATGGATCAACCTTTCCCGGTTGGAAAGCGAAGATTGACGGAGATCACAGCGCGGATTTTTCGGGAAGGTGGGAGGGGAAGGCTCCCGGTAATTTCCTGTTTCCATCCGGTGGTGTCGTCGAAGCGTTCTCTCTCAGGAGGAATTCGCTTTTCCGCCTCACTTCTGCAATATTGTTGCATGCGCGCCGTCTTCCTCCTCGCATGCTGGCCGCTGGTGGCATCGGCTCAGCAAGCCCGCCCTCACGCCTCTGTCCCGGCGGTCAAAGCCCCCATTCTCTTCAACACGCCTGAGGCGGATGCCATCGTCTCCGCCCTGCAAATCATGCCGCGCGACAACCCGTGGAACGAAGACATCTCTAATCGTCCGCTGCTGCCGAACAGCGCCGCCATGATCGCCCGCATCACCGCGGACCTGGCCCCGAACCGGCGCACGCTCCGGCTGTTTCAGGAAATGAACTACGTGCTCGTGCCCGACAACCAGCCGCTTGTCCCGATCCGGTTCGTCAATTATCCGGCCGAATCGGACCTCAACGGCGGCAAACTGCCGGTCGGGCTCTATCCGATCCCGCAGAATCTCCCGGTCGAAACCTGGCCGGCCGGGACCGGCACGCTCACGCTTGAAGAGTGGCAGCAGGCGAGCACGGGTGGCGACCGCCACGCGATCATCGTCCAGCCGGGGACCGGAAAATTCTGGGAGACATGGGAAACTAAGCGCGTCGGCAGTTCGTGGCAGGCCTCGAACGGCGCCCAGTTTTCCCTGGCTTCCAATACCGTCCGCCCCAATGGGTGGACGTCTGGTGACGCGGCCGGCCTTCCGATGTTCCCGGCGCTCGTCCGGTATGACGAATGCCAGCGTGGCGAGATCCGGCACGCGATGCGCCTCGTCGTCAAGCGCACCCGCGTCGGTCCCATCTTCCCGGCCACTCACTCGGCCTCGGTCGGGAAAACCACCGACCCCGACATTCCCGCCATGGGACAACGGCTGCGGCTGAAAGCAGGATTCGCGATCCCACCCGACTGGACCCCGCAGGAAAAAGCCGTCCTTGCCGCACTAAAAACGTTCGGGGCCATCGTCGCCGACAACGGCGGCTTCTTCTCCATCTCCATCACCCCCGACGACCGCTATCCGAAAGGCTGTTTCGACCGCCTCAACACCGTCGGCATCGGGAATTTCGAAGTCATCCAGACTACCGGCCCACGGTAGGCTCTCACGCGCCGCTCGTTTCCCTCTGCGTCAATATGCAGGCTAGCGCCGTTCCTTTCCCAATATTTGCGCTGCGCCGGCATTAATATACCCACTTATTGGCATAGGTAGTCGAAACGCCAAATGGTAATATGAAAGAGGTGGAGGCAACCCCTGTTCATACGACGGATAATGCATCGCCGCACAATCACCAGGCCACAGGCATGGGGATTGCGGTTTTTGCCCTGATCGCCGCGATCCTGCTCGGGATCGGCTGGTGGTATTACCGGACCGAGAAAGAGGAAATCACCCGGCAGAAATATCAGACACTCGCCGCCATCGGCGACCTTAAGTCCCAGCAAATCCAGCAATGGCGGCATGAGCGCCTCTCCGAAGCGAGGCGCATGGCGGAAGATGGGCAACTGCTCGGGGTGCTTGAAAAAGCTCTTGGCGCACCCGGCGATGAAGGCCTTCGGAGACAACTAGCCTCATGCCTGAAGCTGGAACTGTCCGATCCCGACCATGCCGACACCCTGATCCTGGATTCCGAGGGAAATCTTTTGGCCGCCAACGACGACGACGCAGGGGTATTAACCGATGCCACGCGCAGGGCGATGAGGGACGCCGTCGCTGCCAACCAGCCGGTGTTCTCGGATTTTTACCGCGCTTCCGCCGGCCCTGTTCATATCGACATTGTGGCACCCGTGCATGATGAGGACGGGCGGATCCTGGCCATCCTGATCCTGCGCCGCGAAGCGGACAGCTACCTGTTTCCGCTGCTTCGCTCCTGGCCCGTCCCGAGCCGCAGCGCCGAAACTCTCCTGATCCAGCGCGAAGGCGACAAGGCACTTTTTGTCAATGAGCTACGCGGTCAGGACCACGCGGCCCTTTCGCTGAGCATCCCGCTGACGGACACCCGGGTTCCCGCCGTCCAGGCCGTTCTTGGCAAACAGGGAATTTTCGAGGGGAGGGACTACCGCGGGGTCGAGGTGCTCAGCGACCTGCTGCCGGTTCACGGGTCGCCCTGGTTCATTGAAGCCAAAGTGGACTCGGAGGAAATCTTTGCCGAGGCACGCGCCCGGGCGACGCTCATCCTTCTGGTCGTCGGGTTGTTCGTTCTGCTGACGGCCAGCCTGATCGTCGCTTTCTTCCGGTTGAGGCAGTCCAGGATGCTGACGGGTCTCCTCGTAGCGGAGCGGCAGAGAGCGGACGCCCTGGACGTGGCGCAAACGGTCCTCGAACGGCACCGCGACATCATTCAAACCGCCACCGAGGGCTATTGCCTGGCGGACATGCATGGGCGCATCCAGGAAGTCAACGAAGCGTTTTGCGCCATGCTCGGCTACACTGAGCAGGAACTCCTCGCGATGGCCATTTCCGATATTGAGGCCGACATGTCGCCTGAAATCATTGTCACCACCATCCATAAGATCGCCTTGGTGGGCCAGCACCGTTTCGAGTCCCGGCATCGGCGCAAAGATGGCCGCGTTATTGACGTGGAAGTGAACATCCAGCACCGGCCCTCCGAAGGTGTGATGGTGGCTTTTCTGCACGATATCACCGATCGCAAGAAAACCGAGATGTCGTTGCAGGAAGCGGAGAAAATCGCCCGCGATAAGACGGCCCTGCTGGAGTCGATCATCGAAAGCCCGGAGAGCGTCGTCATCTTCGCTCTCGATAAATCCTACCGATACCTGGAGTTCACAAGCGCCCACAAGGCGACGATGAAGAAGATCTGGGGCAGGGAAATCGAGGTCGGCATGAACATGCTGGACGTCATCAGCGATCCCGGCCAGCGGGAGAAGGCAAAACGGAATTTTGACCGAACCCTGGGCGGCGAGAGCCTCCTCCTTGTAGAGGAATACGGCGACACTGCCCTGCACCGTTCCTGCTACGAAAACCGCTACAGCCCGATCAGGGATGCTGGCGGAAAGGTGACCGGACTCACCGTGTTCGTCATCGACATTTCCGACCGCATCCGGGCGGAAGCCGAGGTAAAAAAGTCCGAGGCAAAATTCCGCGAGATCATAGAATCCTCGCCCGTGGCGATGGCGGGGATCGATTCGCGGGGCCACGCGACATTTCTCAACCCGGAGTTCGTGCGGCTCTTCGGCTATACACTGGAGGACCTCCCCGCGATTTCACAATGGTGGCCGAAGGCCTATCCCGACCCCGAATACCGGAAATCGGTGGCCGATGCCTGGCAGGCCGAACTGGAACGCGCAAAGAACTCCGGGGATTCCATATCGCCCGTGGAGGTCACCGTCAGGTGCAAAGACGGAACCGACAAAGAAGTGGTGATCAGCACCGCTCCGTTGTCCGATGCGACGGGGGATGGCCACGTAGTTTCGCTTGTTGATGTCACCGCAAGCAAGCGCGCTGAGACGGAATTGAAAGTCCATATCCAGCGCGCCGAGGAACTTGCAGGAAAAGCAGAATCGGCGACGCACGCGAAGAGCGAGTTCCTTGCCGTGATGAGCCACGAACTGCGCACGCCGCTCAACGGGGTTCTGGGTTTCGCGGAGATCCTTTCCTCGACAGACCTCGACGGTGAGCAGCAGGATTTCGTGCGGACCATCCGCGACAGCGGCGAGCACCTGCTGGGCATCGTTAACGACATTCTGGATTTCTCCAGTATCGAAAAGGGCGGCATGAACCTCGACCACGCCCCGGTCCTCATCTTACATCTGATGGAGACCTCCGGTGTGGCAATCCGGAAAGCCGCTGCCGACAAGGGGCTGGACTTCTGTTGCGAAACGGCTCCGGGCGTGCCAGAGCAGATCACTGGCGATGCGCGCCGGATCCGCCAGATCCTCATCAACCTGCTGGGTAATGCCGTGAAATTCACTTCGGAAGGCTCGGTGATTTTTCGCGCTGCACCCGTTGTTGACGGAGACCGGAAGTGTTTGGATTTTTCAATCGTGGATACCGGGATAGGAATCTCTCCCGAGACGCTCGGCTTGCTGTTCAAGCCGTTCGTGCAGGCGGACTCGTCGCTGCGTCGCACGTTTGATGGCACCGGTCTCGGCCTGGCGATCTCGCTGCGCCTTGCGGAAATGATGGGAGGGACAATCACGGCGACCTCGGTTCCGGGGAAGGGCAGCACGTTCACCTTCCGGCTTCCGCTGGAATGCCCTGCACTGCCGCCAATCGCCCCGGCAGCCGGAGAATTGCCGCCGGCCGTCCCTCAGGCCGGGGGACTTGTCCTTGTCGTCGAGGACGACCCGATAAACAGCAAGCTCGCCGGAAAATTTCTCAAATCCATCGGAATGTGTGTGGATTTCTCCGTTAACGGGATGGGAGCGATCGCGGCATTTGCCCCGAAAAAATACGCGGCGATTTTCATGGATATGCAGATGCCGGTGATGAACGGAGTGGAAGCGACAGCTAGGATCCGCGAGATCGAGGCCGGCACGGGAACCCGGGTGCCGATCATTGCGCTCACCGCAAACGTGCTGAGCTGCGACCGCGAGCGATGCATGGCCGCAGGCATGGATGATGTGCTGACCAAACCTTTCAAAAAGACCGAGATCGCCGCGATGGTCGCCCGCTTCGCCGTCGACAGGTGAAAACTGCCTGCGGGTCGAAGGTGATCCCCGGAAAAATCCTTCGCGGGAGATTTTCTATGCTGCCTTGGCGTTGAGGATCCCTATGAGTTCTTTGGCGGACTCGGGGATTTTGGTGCCGGGTCCAAAGATCGCGCAGGCCCCGTTTTCGCGGAGGAATTCGTAATCCTGTGCGGGGATGACTCCGCCGGCGACGACGAGAATGTCGTCGCGTCCGAGGCGTTTGAGTTCGGCCACGAGGGCGGGCAGGAGGGTTTTGTGTCCGGCGGCGAGGCTGGACATGGCGACGATGTGGACGTCGTTTTCGACCGCCTGCTTGGCGGTTTCTTCCGGGGTCTGGAAGAGCGGGCCGATATCCACGTCGA
>CAZSDC010000016.1:0-32412 GCA_964605515.1 uncultured Chthoniobacter sp. | reverse complement strand
GCATGAACCGCCGGTAGGACGCGGGGTGGTCCGCGCCGAGACCCACGTATTCGTCTAGGTTAAAGCTGGTGCAGCCCGAAAAATCGAGCCCCTCCTCGAGATGCATGCGGATCAGTTCGCGGTAGAGCGGGACCGGGGTGCTGCCGGTTGCGAGGCCGAGAACGGCTCCCGGCTTATTCCGGATTGTCGCGGCGACAAAATTCGCGGCTTCCCGCGAGGCGGCGGCGGTATCGGGTGAGATGATGATTTCCATTGTGGGATCTAACCGAGACGTTGGGTGAGTTTGTTGCGGACGTCAGCCTCGAAGCGGCGGATGAACCCGAGCACGTATTCCACGATGTCGAGAGAAGGGTCGGCGACGAGCGGGGTAAGGTCCATGGCGAGGGAGACGCTCTCGCACTCGTCCACAGCGTGGGACTCGAAGAATGTCGCGTTCGAGCGCCTTCTGCCAAGGGTGGCAAGGTCGTAGCGCTTGCCTCCCGCAATCTGGGAATCAAAGACCCCGTTCAGCGCGGCCGCCAGGTTCTCGTGAGCGGCGACATTGTGGGCGACTTTTTCAGCGTCCATCATCCAGTCCAACCCGCGCCAAACCTCGCAGCCGTAAACCGCTTTCGGTCGCTTTGCGACTGGCATTTCGCGTAACGCATGGATCGTAGCAGCAAAAACTCCGATATGGGTGTCGTGCTTGTCCGCCGGATTGTGTGTATAAACAACATCCGGACAGGTGGCGGATAGGATTTGCAGAAGATCGTTTTCTAGAGAGGGGTCTGAAGCGCTTTTCACCGTGCTGCTCGGATAGCCGAGCTGGATCATGACGCCGTAATTTCCAACGACGGCTGCGGCCTCTTGCTCCCGTATCCGGACTCGCTGCATTTCTGCGTCGGTGAATTCGGCGTAGTCCCCGGTACGGGAGCTCCCAGCGCCGTCCGTGCAGGTGACCCCGCCAAACCATTTCTCCCGACTGCGGAAGCAGGCGAGGATTCCGTGGAAGGCCATGAACTCTAGGTCGTCCTGGTGGGCGCCAATTCCAAGGTGGGTAATTCGTCCAAGGGGTTCAGGTGACTGGTCGGGGACAAAAAGACGGGCGCTGGCGTTGTGGAATTTCATGATTTCATTTGAGTTTTGGAAGGCTCGCGGCCGCGACCGCCTGGCCGTGCCTCTTGTCTTTTTCATCGGGTGTTCGGAGTCGGATGGCAAGTTCGGAGAATTCGTCCCGGAGGACCGCAGAGGCACGTTCGAGGATGACCTCGCCACCTTCGCCTGAGGTCACCCTGCCGAGGATGAGGAGGTTACGGATTTCGTAGAAGTCCGCGTAGTGGGCGACCGCATAGCCGAAACAGGTGCCGATCGTCTCGTAAATCGCCCGAGCCCTGAGATCGCCTGCGGCCATGAGCCTCTGAACTTCGACGAGTTGTTCGGCGAACGGCATTTTCGTGGGCAGGGCAATGCCAGCGAGCGGTGCCAGGCGGGCGACTCCCTGCTGCGAGAAATACTGGACGCCGCAGCCCGCGTCGCCTGACCACTCGTCGGCAGGGCCGTTCTCACGGTAGTCCACCGGGGCGAACGCCAGCTCGTTGAGCCACGGGTGGATGTGGCCCTCAGGATCCACGTAGCCTGCGGCCAGGCTTGTGCCGAGTGAGATCCCCAGCACAGCGTTGTCATTCATCGACATCGACCCGGCCAGCGCAGTTACCTCGCCGTCGTTCACCACCTCGAACGGGATCCCTTCCCACTCTTTTTGCAAGTCGAAGAAGATCCGTCGCACCCGCTTCTCAAACTCGTCCTCCGACACCCCGCGGAAAAGCGAGGCGACACGGACCTCGTTGTTGACATAAACCCCGGCTGCGCTGCCTCCAATAGCGTCCACTCTCGGCAGATGTTCCGCTGCGCGGCGCAGGGTTTCGCGGATTCCATCATAATGGTATTGCGGGTCGCTCTGAAAATAGGGATCCCACCGGACTTCTTCCGAAAAAACGACCTCGCCATCCACCAGCGCCGCGCATTTTCGATCGCTTCCCCCGAGATCAAACCCGATGCGGCAGCCGTCGAGGTTGCGCCCGAGGGGAACCGACATTTCCTTCGGTTCCGGCACCTCATCGCAGGCTTCCACCTCCATCGGACGCCCATAGACCTTGCGGCCCATAAACTCGTGATCAAATGCCCGCTCTCCGCTTGGCGAATAAATGGTCCGGATCTGCCGCGCAATTTCGGGCTCCCCGGCAATGAGCACCCGGTATCCGCCACCCTGCCAGAGGAGAAACTTCAGCAAGCGCTCGACATACCGGATGTTCAGGGCGCTGTTTTCGGCGGTATGCGGAAGCACCGTCGTCCGGTAGACTGAAACGATGCCCTCCCCCCGCTCCAAGCTGATGGCTAACGGCTTCGAGCCTGCGGTTCTTGCAACCTTTGCTGCGTAGCTCCTGTTCCAGAGAACGGCAGGAACAAAATCGGGATCGAGGCTCGGGATGGGTTTCATGCGCAGATTTTAGTGCGGTAGCTCAACAGGATCACGCAGAGGGAACAAACAGTTGGGGATTCGGTCATGGTCAATGCTCGATGTCCGACGGGCATGGATCGTAATGCGGATGAAGCACGTTGGGGACGCGCAATCCTCCACTTTGATAGACGATGGGCGGAGCGTCACATTCGATGCGGAGGGCAGGCCAGAGGCCGGTTTCATCGAGTTTTGGGATGTTTCCGATCTGCACCCGGTTGTCGGTCTGGCTGAAGGGCAGCGCGGCACCGCTATCGAGCCGGCGCACGGAAAGGACTGCGTTTTCCAGCCCTCCCAGCGTGACGGTGTTACCATGCGGACGGCGAATCAGCCAATACAGTGAGTTTTCCTTCACGGTCATCGGTCCGTAAAAGTTCCAGTCACCGCGATGCTCGCCGCGCGATTGAAGGTCGTAAGTAAAAAGCTCCGTGCCGTAGATGGCTTCGCCATTGTTGCGCAGCCAGGAGCCAACGCTGCTGAGAACCTTCGTGCAAGGCTCGGGCACCACGCCGTCTGGCGTGGGCCCGACATTGAGCAGGAGGTTGCCATTGCCCTGCGCACAGCGCGTGAGCATATCGAGAAGCTGAGCTTCAGTTTTCCACTCGTGATCGCCGGAGTGATAGCTCCAGCTTTCATTCAACGTCACGCAAGCCTCCCACGGACGCCATGGATGCGGCGCGCTGAGGTGCTGCTCCGGAGTGGCGAAGTCGCCGGGCAGCCCGTTGCGCCCATTAAAGATGATGTGCGGCTGGATCGCCCGCACCATCGCATTCATCTTTTCCGCCTGCCATCCCTCGGCGTTGAACGGCCACCAGCCATCATACCAGAGGATATCGATCGGGTTGTAGCGTGTGACAAGTTCCCGGATGCGTTCGTGGGTGGCTGCGATGAACTTTTTGTAGGCGTCCTTGCTTTCCAGCGCGTCGACCGAGTCCGGCTGGTCATGCCAGTTGTTGAGGCTGTGGTAGAGACCGACCTTCAGACCGTGCTTCCGGGCGGCGGCGATGATTTCCGCCACGAGATCACGCCCTGAGGCCCCGCTGTTGCCGATGTGGAAGTCCGAGAGGTCTGTCGGATAAAGACGAAAGCCTTCGTGGTGCATCGTCGTGAGAATGACGTAACGCATACCGGCATCCAGCGCCACGCGGCAGAGGCTGTCGGCGTCAAAGCGCTTTGCGGTGAAGCTGGCAGCGAGGGCCTTGTATTCATGGCGCGGGATCGCCTCGCGATTCCAGACCCACTCCCCGCGCTCAAGCAGGGAGTAGAGGCCATAGTGAATAAAGAGCCCGTAGCGGGCTTCTGTGAACCAGTTTGTCGTCATATCCAAATTAACATCACACGGCTGTACCGCCATCCACTGACGTGGGATGGAGCATGATGGAATCGAGTTTGGTTGTTATCATTTCAGTTTAAGTGTTGGCATTTTCAAAAGGTGCGCTCCGATGGGCGCCCCGTCCACGCTCTTGCCCGCAAGCTCGGGGAGCGAGAGCGGAAGAGGGTTCGCAAGCGGCGTAAAGATCACCGAATGGGCATCTGCACCTGAGCTCTTACGCAGATCCAGCCACTCGATCACCGAATACGATTTTCCACCTTTCAAAACGAACGAGGCGGATGCAAAGGCATTGCCGTCAGAATACAAGGTTTTCGACAAGGCGGATGCAAGATCTCCCGGATCGGCCGCGACCATGATTTCCAAGTTCGCCGCGCAGTTCATAAACGCGGAGTTGCGGATGGAGGCGAAGGCGTTTGGGCGGACCGTCAGGCCTGTCGTGAAATTTGCGACCGTGCAGTTTTCCATAGTAAGCTTTCCATTTTCGGTCACGAGAACGCCCGGCGTCTTTTTCTCCTCAGGTCCGACTAGGAGGCAGTTGCGCAGCGTCACTTCGCCTCCCCGGTTGACCAGCAGGGCGTTCTTGTGATTCCCGCGGATGACGCAGTTCACCATCTCAAACTTGCCGCTGTAAAACTCGACTCCGCCGCGCCAGGTGTCGTCTTCGATCAGGCAATCCTCATAGCGCGTCCGCGCCTCGGGATAGACATCCACCACTCCGCAGCCCGCGTTGTGATGAAAATGGGACCCTCTGACAGTGACTTCGGCACCATGATGGGACATCCCTTGATCCATGTTGTAGCGGCCCTCAACTCCTTCGAAGACAACGTTCACCGCCGGCTTGGTAGAGGCGAATCCGTCGTCGCCAAAAAATTCGGAAACAAAATGACGGATCGTGACGTGGCTGCCGAGGATCGAAAACGAGCTGATAAGACCGACCGCTTCGACCGCAACGTCATCCGGCGTCTTCCCCTCGGGCAGCCGGATGAAAAGGGTGTTGTGCAGCGGATCGGTCTTCAGTTCCTTTTGATTCTTGTAGAGAAAGTAACCAAAGGGTTCGAGCGCATTCCGGGAAGTCACATTGCGTCCCGGCTTGCCGTCAAAGCGCACGAGGTCGAAGCCGCCTTCCCAGTGGCTTTGCATCCCCCATGCGTTGTTTGGCAAGGGGATGCTAAACACGCCACTCCCTTCGGCTTTCCAATCCTTGAGCGGGCGGCGTATGAGGCCGCTGTTCACGGCCCCGTGGCCCTCGATAATGATCGGCTCCCCGGCGGCCCCGGACGTCTGCACCCGGACTGTCTCGTGATAAGCAGTCCCGGTGTTCGCGACATCGAGCAGAGTCCCGGGCTTGAGTTCCGCAACGCCGCGCTTCATGGTGCGAAACGGCCTCTCGCTTGAACCATCTCCGGACTCGTCGGTGCCGCGCAGGTTGTCCACATGGACGATCCGTGTCGGTTCTTCGCCCCGGGCGTTCGCAGGCTGGAAAGCGCACATTGCCGCAGCAATGAGGGGGATGAGAAGCGACCGGCGCTCGATGCAAGCGGTGATAAACCAACTGTCGGTCATAAAAATTGTAAACCGGAGAGGCTATTGAGGCTGGAAGAGGATGGTCGGCGGGTTTGCCTTGGCTCCGGCGTAGACATCTTCAGGCCGCATGGCCTGCGTATGGCCGTCACCAAAGGTCAGGTTGGCTCTTCCCTGATGCAGCGTGTAGTCTATAAGCCAGAAGCTTTTGGGATCGATGTTCTGCGCGCTCGCAGGTATCGCGGCTTTGTATTCGAAGTAGTAATTATTTCGGGAGCCTGGGGTTGCAGACACTGCTGCAACGTCGGCAAGCAGGACAACATTCGACGAGGCCCAGCGGGAAAGTTTTGCAGATACCCCTGATGTACCGACAAGGGAGTTGTAGCCTTGCTTGGGCGAAAAGGTCGTCGTCGTGCCGGAGTAGGGATCACGCTTGTTCGCGGGGCAATCCAACCCCTGGCCGTCTGCCCGCGTCAGATTCAGACCCTTCTGAATGAACTGCAGCCAGTTGGTGGGACCATTGTAAGAAGAGTCAGGAGGATTTGGGGAATATGCCCTGAGAGGAAGGCTGGCATCATTGTCGGCCGCATACGTGACCAAAAGGCTGTAAAGCTGCCGTTGGCCCTGCATGCATTTGGCGCTCTGCGATGCTTGAATGCTGGATTGTAGATTGGGAAACAGAACAGCCGCCAGAATCGCAATAATGGCGATGACCGCGAGCAGTTCCAGAAGCGTAAAGGCAGCCCGTTTCCTGCCGGTATAGAATGTGCGGACAACTATCGGATCACACAACGCAACCAACCGGGGTTGCTCGTGATACGAGGCAACAATTTCGGGAATCCTAGCATGGGACCGGTGGCCGATTCCAACAATGGCGCAGCGTTTTATGTTCATGGGATTTGCTTTTCAACAGGAAGGTCGGGATCGTTATGGGAGCATTCCACTAAAGTCCATGGGCAAGAGAGGTTCGTGGCTCGTAAGGAATGATCGGATAATTCGCGTAACGTTTAAAGGCTTCATATTGCCGCCGGGCCTGGGCTTCGGTCATGCCGATCGACTCGGGCTGCTGGTAGGACTTGACCATGAAGCCTCCACCAGGGTTGCCGAGCTTCCAAATCTGGTGGTGCGCCTCCTCCTCGATGGCGTCCAGATCGCCGGAGGTCACGGTCTTCTGGATGTCCACGGGGTTCCAGAAGCAGATGCGCCCGCCGTAGTGGTCACCCAACCAGTCGATTCCCATGAGTTCGGGTTGATCGAGTTGCAGCACATCACACCCTGCCTCGACGAACATGTCCATGTAGCTGCGAACCTGCCCGCAGCAGTGGTGGATGAAGTGCATCCCGTGATTGTGCAGGGCATCTATTGTTTGCTTGTATCGCGGAAAGTAGAGTTCGCGGAAAGTGACCGGGCTGACGAACGGGCTCGCGTTGGTTCCCATGTCATCCCAGGTGATCACTCCGTCCACCCCGGCGGCGGCATAATGTTCGATCATGGCCAGGCGGATCCGGGTGATCTGGTCGAGCACCACCGCGAGTTCGTCGTGGCACTCCGCGTTGTCCATGAACCAATTCTCGATACCCCGGAGATCGATGAGCTGTAACATGTAGGAGGGAATCGATGCATAAACGTATTTCCCATTGGCGTGGGCACGCGCCACGTCTTCGGGCATGCCTGCGTAACGCCACGGGGCCGAGAAATCCGGAAACTGGTAACTGTCGAGAAGATGCCAGCCATCACCCAGCGGAAAGCGGATGGCCTCGCCCAGGGCTGTGTTGATCGTCTGGCGCGTGTCCCCCCATTCCGTGATCCATTCCGTGACGCCGGGCCGCGGCAGGAACTTCGGATCCGTCGCGTAGCTCGCAAATGCGAAATCCGTCTCGTCCCAGATTTTTCCGTTGAGAGGATCGGTTAGAAAATGAAGCCCGATGCGCGGCGGTTCGCGAAACTCGATGCAGCGGGCGACGATTTCCCGAGAAGTCATTCCGGCCTGCTGGGGGTTTTCATAACTGGTGGTTTTCATAAGGGGCCAACGGTTTGTTAGGGGCAGGGAAATCGGGCGCTTCTCATGGATTCAAGGACAGGCTGGTGACAGGTTCCCCGCCCCCACCGCCCGGTGTTTGTATCATGACCCGGTGATGGATGAGAAACATGACGAGCCCTACTGAGCTCATGGCAATACCGATGTAAAAGCCAACGATAAAGTTGTGCCCAAATGCGAAGATGGCCCATCCGGCAACGAGGCCGAGCGTGGCGTTGTAGAAATTCCGCAGGCAGGAGTTGGTGGAGGTGTAGGAACCGACGTCCTTTCGTGGAGCGGATTTGTAGATCATCATATCCGCACCGGCGTAGAGCGGGCCAATCAGAGTGGTAGCCAGCGACAAGAGGAGAAGGCCATTTTTGTCGTGCACGTTCAAAACCCACAGAAAGCAGGCCACTTGGCCGGCGAAGAATAGCAGGACGACGCGCATACCGCCGAAGCGGTCAATGACCCAGCCGATCGGGTAGGCCAGAACCATGTTCAGGAGTCCAGCCCAAGAGAGCGCCTGAAAAATCTCCCCCTTTTCGAGATGGAGCGATTCTTTCGCCCAAAACCAGACCCATGTGACGTTCATTGTCGTAAAGCTGTTGATCATCGCTACTCCGGCCATCAACCAGAAGATCCGTTTGTCTTCGGCAGCAACCTTGAAAGTGGACCAGATTTTGAATTTCTCCGTGGTCGGATGCCGGATCGGCGGCTCCTCGATCCACCATGCGCAAATCGTGGTCAATGTCATGACTCCGGCACCCAATGCGAATGGCAGCCAGCTTGCGGTCTTGATCAGGTCTCCCGCGTAGCGCATCGCCAAAAAGGCAACCAGCCCGCCTGCAATCGCAATCACCGAGTTGGCACGCGCCAGAACGGCCTTGGGGACACAATCAATGCTCAGCAGCGGAAACGTGCTGTTTTTGATATCCATGAACAGCACCCGGATCAGGTAGAGAATGACGAGCACCCACAGCAAGTGTGCATTCGCAAAAAATGGAAACAAAGCGACGGAGCCAACGATGAAGGGAGCAGCTAGGAAAAGGAATGGCTTGCGGCGACCGATACGGCTAAGGGTGTGATCGCTTTTCCACGAAAAATACATCACCAGAAACGAGAGAGCATAAGCATTCGCGGAGTTGATGGTCGCCTGCAAATTCTCGCGCAGCCCCATCTCAAGCAGGAGTAGCACAGTCAGGGGGGTGACGATCGTGGTGACAACTCCCCACCCCATCGTGCAGACCCCGATGAGAAACACGTTCCTCCACATGAGCGGCTTGTTGGCGTAGTAGGCGGCCAACTCCGGGGATTGTTGTTCGGCCGGGACGTCGGGAGCAGGAGGCGAACTCACGGGGCGGTCTGGATTATCCTGGGAGGAACTCCTCATCGTGCCATTCCCGTTTGATGGCCGCCGCCCTGCGCGAGCAGTGAGGTTACTGACAAAAACCAGGCTGTGGTGTTCAACCATGTTTCTTCACAGGCAGCATCGTAGCCCCCGATTTCACTGAGCCCGCCGCGAATGGCATTCGCGGTACCGGCCGCGCCATAATCGGCTCCGCCCCCACACAGGATGCCGGTCGCGATGCCCCATAGGACATCGCGGTCATCCTCATGAACGAAGAGAGGCTTTTTTGTGGAATGCCTCCGGCCGACCCCTGCCATGTAGCTCATCGCAAAAGGATTTACGCCGAGCACCCATTGCACCTGGCGCTCGGCTATGGTTCTGAGCTCCGTGTCTTTCAAAATGGAGGCTCCGAGAGCGCAAAGATAACCGACCGCAAGGAACCATGCGTTTAGTCCGCCGGGAGCCTCCGGAGGAAGCGCGGCGGGCTTTCCGACATCCGTGCGATATTGGGTCATCTGCCCGTAGGCCCCGCTGGTCCGAATCTGGGCTTTGAGTCCCTGGAAGAAACGCCCCAGCGAGGAACGCGTCTCTTTCGCCAATTCTCCGCGCGGGTGATCCCGCAAGTAGCGCAGGAGCGGGATGACATAGGCGAAGGGGGTATCGATCAGAATACGATCGTCAGTCTTGGAGGGATCGGCCTCCAGACAAACGAAGTTGGGTGCCGCACGAAACCAACCTTCCGGAGTTTGTAGCGCGAGAACCCCGCGCAGTCCCTTTTCCGCCTCGCGCAAATGTCCTCCATTTTTTTGGACTTTGTGCAAGTCGAGATGAGTCTGGGCGATGGCAGCTTCCGTATAGATTCGCTGGGTGGGACGGGGCGTCCGCTTCGCGAGCCAGGTGAGCGTGCGCCTGACAGCCGCCGTCACGCGCCGGGCGAGTTCCCCGTTGAAGGGGGCGACTTGTGAGGCAAACTTGGCCATACAGGCGGCGGTCTGGGCAAAATACATTTCCGGAGTGGATGGGCAGAGGCTCTTCAATCCCATCAGGCGATTGACTCCGCCCGGACGCCATTCATCGAGCAGCCATCGTGCGTCCTCGGTCAGAACGTCGTAAGTGTGAAACCCGTTGTAGGCCCACGGCGACATCAACCAGCGCCCAGAGACAGAATCGCGGCGCTTTTTCCAATCCAGCACGGCGTAGTAGAAACTGCCGTCCTCCTTCTGCATTTTTAAAAACCACTCGACCTCCCACCACGCTTCGGCGAGGAGGAACGGCAGCGGCTCATTGGCACCGGACCAGCCGGGGCGCAAGGTTTCCCATGCCTCACAGAGGGCATCCACGCCGGACCAGGCCATGAAGATCCATTTGTTGTCGTCGTGCGCATCGTGCCAGCCACCGGTGACATCCACATTTTTTACCGCCTTCCCGAAATCCTTCTGACGCGTGCTGCGGATCACGCCATCGTGCGTGTGGCAGAGGACGCCACAGCGTTTCCGATGGAAATGCTTGGCGGCTTTTTCTGCGAGTTCAGCATGGAGATCAGGTCGGATGCCGATCTCAACGGCTGCCTCGTGGCCGGAACCCGTGTGTGCCCAGAGCCGCCATTTACCGGGCTTTTGAAAGCCAGAAAAATCCGCCAGCCAGCAATGCCTTCCCCACTGCTGGCCCGCATAGGTCAAGCTGCCCGCGAACTGCGTGTGGTGGGTGCCGGGTTCCTGGATTTCAAAATTTCCGTGAGCGGCCGGAGGCCCGCAGGAAACGACAGCGAACTTCGCTCCCCCGGCAGCATACCCCGCCTGGCATTCATGAATCACCAGATCGGCTTCCAGTGCCGGATCGGCAGGTATGGCGCTTATTCCACCCATTAGATAACGCGGAACACGCCGGCCGATTTCCGATCGAGATCGAGTTCGATGGAACCGTTTTGCAGTTTGTGGGTCTCGCCGTTATCAAGGCTCACCAGGCCGGTTGCGGAGGCAGCGGCCAAAGTGACTTTGGCGCGGGCAGCCTCCGGATAATGGTTAAGAACAAAGAGAATCCGGTCATTCGGCCCTTCGTGCAGCACGGCGGTGCAGAGATTGCGCGGTTGCTTGTAAACGCGGTGCCCGCCCTCGGATTTCATGCTCTTGCCGGTGTTCCAATCGACCCATGAAATTTCTCCCACGGTTTCGATCAGTGCCTTTGCGGGCGCGGTTTCCTGATCAAGAACGGCAGCGAGCCACGCAATGGATTCCAGGCAATCCTCCTCCGGCAGGCCGCGACCCAGTCCCTCCTCGACCCACCAAATGGTCCCACCGGCTTTCGTGATGGCGCGATCGGTATCCTCCGGAAACCCGCCAAGGAAATTCATCGGGGCTCCGAGATCGTTACGGACAGGCCAGGGGCCTGACACCACCAACTTGCCGCCCTTGCCCACATACTGCTCCAGCGCCCGAGCGGTTTCGCGGTGAATGACAGGTGATCCGGGAAGAATGACAAACGGCGTCACATCCGGCGTCAACTTCGCCACTGAATGAAGAGGATCGATCACCGCCGCCTGGCGTCCGGTGTGTTCGACCACACGGAACAGCCCCTCGTATTCCATCGAAGCCTTGCCGCACGGAATGCCGTCCACCACCGGTTCGCCGACGTAGAGCGCGTTGTCATTGCACGGAGAGGGATCGCCCAGATACGAATGCGTGTGGCTGGTCAAATCGTAGATGATCGCGAGATCGGTGGCCGGCACCAAATCATCCCATCCTTGGATGATCTCGGTGGCCAGCTTTTTAACGTCCTTCAATACGGCGAGACTCGGGCGCTCGTGGCCGTGGGAACTGACGGGCGCATCACCCCAGCAATCGCGATCGTGAAACATAAACCATGAGATCGCCTTGCACCCCTGCGCCAGGGCGCAGAGCGCCATGAAGCGCATGTGGTCGTCGGAGACGCGCCCGGTGAGGACTTTCATCCAGGTGCCCGACATAAACTCTGCCGACCACGTGTAGCGCAATGTCGCATTCATCAGTTTGAGCACGCGGGCCATGGACTGATAGCCGGAATAACTCATGAAAACCCCGCGATAAAAATCGTAGCCAGCGATGCCGAGCGGCCCGGTGGCTTTTTCGAATTCCACCATCCGCGTCGGCACGCCCTCGGGACGGTGCGGATTGAAATTGGTCATGAACGTGACATCCCTGACGCCGTTCGCTTCATGCATCTCGCGGATTGTCGCGATGTATTTCGCCATCACCCATGTCTTGAACTCGCACCAGTCGGCGTAGTAGGCAAAGTCGTCACCGATCACGTCCGGCACGCTGCGCGGCGCGGGCACGTCCTCGATTGATGCGTATTTTTTGGGATATGGAAGCTTATCGGCGGTGCCGTATTTTTCGGTGAGAAACTGGTGGTAGAATCCACCGCGTCCGACGTTCACCGGGTTGTAATCGGAGGTCAGCATTCCATCCTGAACGATGTAGCTCACCTCGTTGTCGAGGTTCACCATCGTGATGAAACCACCGTTGGATTTCAGCCGTGGCTTGATGATTTTGTCCACCTCGGCGATCCACTTCCGGCACCAGTCGAGGTATTCGGGATGCAGATAGGAAGGCTGCGAGCCCTCGCGTTTTCCGATCCAATAACCCTGCGTCGCACGATTCTGGTAATCCCAGCACATCATGTTCGGATCGCCCATCACCAACCATTCCGGATAGGCCCCGTAGATCATTTCGTTGCAGCAAAACGGACCGCAGCGGAAATTCATTTCCAGACCGAGTTCCTGCACCAGATCGAGAAAACCGAGCAGGTTGAGACTCGGGTTGGTCTTGCCTTCAAAATCCAAAACGCCCGCAGGATGTTCCGCGCTCGGCGGGCCGACGAGATGAGTCGCCCACTGGACGTAGGTCGTCACGTTTTTCAGCCCGGCCTCCTTGAACTTGAGGAGGATCGGTTTCCAGTAGCGGGCTTCGAGACGGAAGTATTGGATCTCGCCGCCGAAGATATCGGCGCAGTGGTGGGATGGGTCGGATTTCATCAGGTGAAGTTGTAGATAAAAAGAATGTCGGAAAAACTTATTGCTTTTAGCTAGCTAGTAGCATTTCTTAGAGGCGTCAAATGAAAAAGCGTCTCCACGAAGAAATTTACGCCGAGTTGCGTCGGGAAATCCTAGCGCAGCGGAAGCCAGGCGAGCGGCTTCCTTCCGAGGCAGAGCTGTCGCGGAGATTCGGGGTGAGTGTTGTCACGCTGCGCAATGCGACGCTGGCTTTGGAATCGGACGGGTTCGTGAAGCGGATTTCGGGAGTCGGCGTTGTGGTTTGTGAAAGGAAGACAAACGGCCGTCTCGCTCTCGTCACGCGCGACGTGGCGTTTCATCCCCGTCCGCTCTATTTTCACCTCCGCTTCACCCCGTTGCTCCAGCGGAACCTGGTTCAGGCCGGATGGGAAACGGTAGTGCATTTGCAAATTGAATCCGATCCTTGCGGCTTGGCAGAACTCCGCGATGAAATAGCCCGGGGACGCTATGCTGCAGTCATCTGGACCATCGGCGACGTGCCAAAAGATTTTCGCGCCCATGCCGCCAAGCATGGAGTGACAGTTCTAGGGGGAACCGCCTGCCATCTTGTGAAAGTGGATTACGACGCAATGATCCAGAAAGGAGTGGATCACTTGGTACGCAGCGGATGCCACCGGATCGCCGGCTTGTTCTCCGGACCACCAACCGAACTGCCCGGACCGGGCGACCGCCGCGCATCGAGAGTTTTCGACCAACGGCTCGCCCGCCACAACCTCAAGTCGACGCCCGGCTGGGTTGTTCAGGATACCGAAGCGCGCCTTCTCGGCAGCGGCTGGCAAGGGTTTCGCGATCTCTGGTCTGCCTCCCGAGAAAGACCGGACGGTCTGCTCGTGCTGGACGACGTGCTCTACCGCGACGCCGCGAGGGCCATTTTGGAACTCGGCATCAAAGTTCCCTCCCAACTGCGCATCGTTACCCACTCGAATCGCGGCGACGACCTTGTGCATCCGTTTCCGGTGTCTCTGCTGGAGGTGGATCCGGACGAAATGGCCGCCGCCGCTGCGGAGTTTGTGATTCGGTCCCTCGAAGGCCACGCAGTCCCCGCACGCGACATTCCCGTGAGATTGATGGAGGCCGGGGAAACAAAAACCAAATCCGTCCCTCATCCTTCCTATTCTTAGCATGACCACCATTGAACTCCTCCACCCCGAGGAACCCTGCGGCTGGAGCGGGCTGGCTCCGCTCGCCATGGGACTCGACACAGCCGGCATCAGCACCCGAACCGTCATTGAAAAACGCGAGCCTGGCTTCGTCATCGCCCATGCGGAAGTCACGAATTCCGGACCAGCGCCCATTCGTATCAAAGGGATCCGCTGGACCCATCCCGGCCGGAGTCAGCACACGCTGAGATTTCCGGCTCATTACGAACCACACTATTTCTCCACAGAAAATTACCGTGCGGATTACTTTGGAACCGGAACCACCAACAGCGACGCATTTTCCTCTCCGATTCCGAACGCGACAACGGAACTCGGTTGGTCGGAGGACGCCGTGTTTCCCGGGCTATTCATCGGGGCAGCAGAAAAGCAGCTCGGTCTTTTCTGCGCTGCGCTCACCCAGCACAAACTTCACCTCCTGTTCCGGCTTCGGGGATTCAATCATAAGGGCGACTGGTTTTTCGAAATCGACGAACATCCGGGTCTGCCCAACGGGTTTGTCATCGTCCCCGGCGAGACGATTCGCGGCGAAAGCCTCTTCTTCGGGCTCTGCCGGACGAACAACCCGCAGCACGCCAGCGTCGAATACGAAAACCAACTCGAAGCCCGTGGTGTCTATGAGCGCCTCAAGCTCAATCCGCTCGCCGATCAGCGGATCTGGTGCAGTTGGAATTACGATTTCTTCGCCAACATCACCGAGTCAGATGTGATGCGCCAAATCCCGATCATCCGCAAGAATTTCCCAAACGTGAAATTCATCCAGCTCGATGACGGCTACCAAAAGGAAATCGTCCCCGGCGCCCGCGCGATGATCGACCTCGTCTATGACGGCGTCGATCCGTTCGATCCCGTGAAATTCCCGTGCGGCGCGAAGGGGCTCGCCGACCAGATCAAATCCGAAGGCTTTCGCCCCGCCATCTGGCTGGGACTCTGGGCATCCAAAGTCTCACGCATGGTTCAGGAGAATCCGGATTGGGTTCTGAAGGACGAGATGGGGCGCCCGATGATCTTCGACGCGTGGTATGGGGGCACTTGCGTGCTTGATGCCTCGCTGATCGAGGTGCAGGAATACTTCGAGCGCGTCGCGGAAACCGTGTTTGGAAAGTGGGGCTACGAGGGCGTGAAGCTCGACTTTTCGTCCTTCGCCTTCGATGGAAAGCGCAATCTCCTCCGCGGCCCGCTCACCCCGCTCGAGGCCAAAAACCGCCTTCTCGCTTCATTCCGTAAACACCTTCCCAAAGACGGATTCTTCGGCTGGTGCGTCGTCTGCGGCACCGGGCATCCGCTGGTTGGGCTCGAAGCGGACTATTTTCGAAACGCCGAAGACATCGGCAAGGGGAACTGGGACTTGGCCCGCCGTATCGCACTCTGGACACTCAATACCAATCTCCTCATGCGCCGCCGCCCGGTGTTTCCGAACATCGACTCCGTAGGCTGGAGCCCTGACTTTGACGATACCGCCTGGCAGAGCTGGCTCAACCTCTGCGCGATCAGCGGAGCCGCCATCGAGATCTCCGGCGACCTCGCCAAACTTCCGCAGGAGCGTATCAAACGAATGGCAAAAACCATGGAACTCTCGGACCCACACCGTTTGCTCACCTGCCCCGATTTCCAACGCGGCCGCATCGACCAGCCGCCCTCATTCTGGGTGGCCGAGGGACCAAAGGATCGACTGCTTGCTATCTTCAATTGGAAAGACGAACCCGCCACGCTGGCGTGCCCACTGACTCAGCCCGGCGCGAAGGTTGTCGACGTCTGGACTGGAAAGCCCGTTGCCAACCCCCAAGCCATCTTGTTGGCGGCCCATGAATCCGTCCTCTGGCGACTCCAGGCTGCTCCTCGTTGAAAATTCAACGACTAGAGGTTAAACCCAAATGAAAATATACATAACAATCGTCGCAGCCTTTGCCGCCACCTGCGTGGCCATCACGCAGGCCACCGGGTCGGAGAACCTCGTCAAAAATCCCGACCTTAGTTCCGACACTGCCGGTTGGGAAACCATGTGCATGCCCAGAACTGACGGGGCTTCCGTGCGCAATAAAGAGGCGAATTTCATCTCGCATGTGGCCGACCAAGGTGCTGCCGGAACCCAAGGTTGCCTCAAGGTCAGCACGAAACTTGAGGAAGGCACTCTAAACACCACAAACAATACCGGTGCCTGCGCTTCTATTGTCAAGGTCTCAGGTAGTGACGAAACCCCGGCTCGCGTCAAAGTGACCTTTTATGCAAAGAGCGCAGATCACACGACCGAGTATCTCTACATCGGGCGAGTCGGCGGCGGCGGGAACAAGCACGCTCTTCCAATTACTTCAGATTGGCAGAAATTCGAGGTGGAAATCTCCGCGCCCTACCCCATCTCCGGCATCATTTTCTGTCCCACGAACAAAATTGGAAAGGACGCCGTTAATGGAGAGGTGCTTCTCGATGAAGTCGCCGTTGAGGATCTTGGTCCGATAAGCCACTAGCCCCCCCGATCGATGCGCAAAATCTTACTGACGGGCGCGCTGCTGGGAGCGTTAGGATTTACTGCCATCGCCGAGCAGATGGGCGACTATGCTCGCGAAGAGCAGAATCTGCCCGCCTCCGACATGGTGCTGATGAAGCAACTGCCGTATGCATATTATCCTTCACAGGGCAAACTGGATGTCGCGCTCCAAATCGATGATGCCCTCACGGCCAAAGCCGGATGGACATCTGACTCCACCAAACCGCGTGTTGTCGGAGTGAGGATTGTTCCCCTCGCGCCCGATGCCAAAATCATCGAGGCAGGAACGCTCACGCTGAATGACGCGGGCTTCGCCCGGAAACTGCTCCCGGTGCCAGACCTGCCCGACGGCGAGTATGCCGTGGAATACCAATTCGGTCCGGAAACCGTCCGGTCCCCGAAGACTTTCAAGCGCCTCCATTTCCCCTGGGAATCCGAGAAGATCGCCGACAACCACACCGTCTATCCGCCCTTCATTCCGGTGACCGCAACCGGAAACCAAGTGAACGTCGTAGGCCGCTCCTACGCGATCAATGCCTTCGGCCTCTTCGACAGTGTCGTGAGCTTGGATCGCGAGTTGCTCGCGCGTCCGATGAGCCTGCGTCTGGAAACTGACCACGGCGATGCCACATGGACCAAGGGCCCGGTGAAAGGAAAGGTCCTCTATCCCGACCTTGCAGTTTTTAACGGCGAAGCGATTTCCGACCAGCTCCGGGTCAAGTCCGAGGTGCAGATCCAGGAGGATGGATCTGCAAAGGTGACCTTGCGTCTGTCTCCTGGAGAAAAGGGCGGCAACATCAGCAGTCTCACACTGGAGATTCCGATCAAGGAGGACGCACACACGCTCTTCCATTTCGTCGGCGACAACTCGATGCGCAATAATTACGGGGGACAGCTCCCCCATGGCGGCAAGATTGTCTGGGACATCACCAGCCAGATTCCCAGCCCGATCGTCTGGAAGGCAGAGCCTGGCCCCAATGACGGCGTGCTCTGGGATTCCACCAAGGTCAAGCAGTGGAATAACCCGCAAAAGTCGGACTCGCGACCGTTCGTGCCCTACATCTGGCTGGGCGCCGAGGAACGCGGCCTGGCTTGGTTCGGCGAAAGCGAGAAGGGCTACGAGGTCGGCGGCAAACCGATCCAGGAAATCGAGCGCCGGGGAGATAGCGTCATTCTGCGGGTTCGCCTCATCGGAAAACCCGTCATTCTGGACAAGGAGCGCACGATCGTTTTCGGCCTGATGGCGAGCCCCGGCAAGCCGCTGCCTAAGGACTGGCGCGAACACTCCGTCGCCAGCGGAATCGGCCCCGTCCTCTGCTGGGGCGGCTGGGTTTGTGCCAGCAAATATCCCGATCAGGGGGATTACTCGATCGTGGACAAAATCCAGGAAGGCCGGGAAACCGGAAAAGTGGACGAAGCGTGGTTTGAGCAGCGATCCAAAAAACTGCTCTGGCCGGATCGCAAAATTCAGGACGACCCGAAGTCAAAATCCTGGCTGGAGAGCGTCCTCTTTTTCGCCCAGCGGGCCGCCACCGACGATCCCAAACAGTCACGGAAGTCTCAGGGCGTCTATTTCGAGGAACACGCGACGGACACCCGCATCCCGGAGTGGGAGGTTTTTCAGGACGAATGGGCTAGCATCGAGTTCCCCGGCTTCCAGGACAAGCGGGCCAACTGGGGCGTATTCGCCCCGAGTTACCGGGACTTCAGCCTCTGGCATGCGAACCAGTGGATGAACCGCGGCGTCAGCCTCTACTTCGACAACACCAACCCCAAACGCTGCTACAACGAGCGGTTTGGCCCGGCGTGGCGCGGAGATGACGGTGCTCTGCGCTTCGGCACGGCGATCTGGGGCCCGCACGAATACTACAAGCGCATCTGGAAACTCATGGCGGATTGGAATGCCAAAGGCGCTCCCTATCCGATCGACGTGACCTACCACACCACTAATACCGAGACCCTGCCGTTCAATACGTGGTCCTCCGCGTTGCTCGATCACGAGCAGCAAACATATCGCAAACGCGATGGAATCCTCACGAGCGAATCTGCCGGCCTAAAGAAACCCGCAAACATGACTGACGAAGAGTGGTTCGACGCCGATCTTCCGTGGCCGGCGGACCACACCCGGGCAGTCACCATGCGCCGTCAATCGGGTAGCATCCCGCTCACACTCGATACCTTGCGCGGCGGCAACCGAAATCGATTCTACGCCAAAAAAGACCCACGCACCGTGCTCGCTAACTGGGGCATGCGAATGGTTCACGAGGTCCCCGATTTCATGCCCCGGGAACGTGATCTCTCATTGAAATACGACCAGGCTCTCCGGGCATTTGGCTATCCCGCAAAAACGACCGTGGCGAATTACTGGGAAGAGCAACCGGCGGTCACCGTGGACAACAAGGCGATCACGTGGATTTACCTTTCGCGAAATGAGGCCCCGCAAGGACTTCTGCTCCTGCAAAGCTATAGCCCCGATGCACTCACCGTGAAGGTTTCGCTCCCGCAGGGAAAACAATTGGTGGATGTGGAAACCCGCGAATCCATCCCGTTGTCCGAAGCTCATTCCGCGTCGATCCAGATGCCCTCCAACTACGGCACGCGAATGTTTCTCGTTGGGGATACATCGTGGGACGATTACCGCCATTACCTGGATGCCGTCCAAAAGAATTCCGGACGTTAACTTTCGAATCCTAATATAAACTCCGCCAGAATAAATGAATCGTCGCCACTTCCCGTTTGTTTTCCGCAAGTTTTTTCTCGGCATGACCCTGCTGGGTGTGCTCCCCGGTGCGGTTCACGCCGAGGCGCCAGCAGGTCTGGAAACCTGCCGGATTCCATTGGTGCGCAGCATCGAACAAGCCCCGGTGATTGACGGGAAGATGGTCGGCAGCGAGTGGAAATACGCGCTGACGATGACGGGCCTCGTCACCAGCGAAGGTTCGCTGAGCCAGCGCCAGGCGCAGGTTTCCTACATCACGGACGGCGAATACCTCTATGTCGGCATGTATGCCCCCTCAGTGCCGGAAGGCACGGCTCCGGAGGTCAAGCAAGGGATGAATTACGACGAGCCATCCTACGATAACCTTTTCAAGAACGACCATGTCGAGGTGAAGTTCGGGCCTCCGAACCGCGCTGAGAGCGGAGACTTTTATCTGGTGTCAGACGCCGCCGAACATGTCTTCAGCCAGCGCATCCATGGCGAATTCAAACCCTATAAAGGTCCCTGGGAGATCAAATCTTCCTCTGACGGGAAAGGTTGGACATTCGAAATGCGGGTGAAGCTCAGCGAGATCGGGGCTAAACCTGCTGCAAACGGCGACACGTGGCAGATCAACTTCAATGCGGTTTTGCAATTCCCGCTGGCGTTCCTCGGGCTGGTTAGCGGCCCGCACAAACTTGCTCCCGCCATCATCACGGCGGACGCACCAGCGGTCCAATTCGAGTCCCTGGGTGATCTGCCTCACGGAAAACTTGCCCTCGCCGTTTCGCTTCGCGAATACGAGGGCCTTGTGGCAACGCCGAAGGAAGGAGCTTACGACGAACGGAAGGTCGAATCTGGCGGGCTCAAATTGGCCACGACCGGAAAAGTGGCGCGCGTGACTGCAGAGATCCTCGGTGAGGGCGGGCAGACGGTTTTTGCTAAGTCCGAGATTCTTGCGCTACAGCCGGCGAAAAAAGTTGAGGCCAACATTTCACACAACTTCACTCCCGGCGCAAAAAACACCCTGAAGCTCAAGGTAGAGACCGCCGCATCGGCGTCTGATTTGAAGCCGGATGCCGACCCGTCGAAAATTTCCGTGGCCTATGCCGCAAGCATCCCGTTTGTTCCATTCAACGACAAGGAAGCTGGCCTCTGGCAGGAGCGCTTGGAGAAAGGCACCGTTCTCGGATCCTGGCGGATCACTCCGGCATTCTTCCCGTATTGGGAAAAGGCAAAAGTTGAAGCGACATTCTTCAAGGGAAAAATCGCTGATGCCGCCCGCAAGTTGCGTGTCAGCATCACTTCGGACAAGGGATTCCACGCCGAGAAAGAAGTCACTGTTGAGAATGGAGCGCCAGTCATTTCGGGGCCGGAGAAAGTTGTGGAGATTTCCATCCCAGGGCTTCCGGAGGGGACCTACACGACTGTTGCTGACGTCCTTGGTGCCGACGGGAAAGTCATTTCGACCCTGAAAGACAAATATGTTCGCAAAGTCTTTCCGTGGGAGCACAACGCTCTGGGCAAGTCCCGCCGGGTCATCAAGCCGTGGACGCCGATGTCTGTCGATGGGGACAAGGTGCTTTGCTGGGGAAGAAATTATGCAATCAGCCCGTCGGGATTGCCTTCGCAGATCTTCAGCAAAGACAAACCGCTCCTCGCGGCCCCAATCACCTTGAGTTTGAAGGGCGAGAACGGCAACCCTATCGCCCAGGAAGCAGGCGGGTCGTTGACGTTCGAAGAGAAGGCAGAAGACCGCGTGCGCTGGCAGGGGCAGGGAAACCTTGGGAAATCGATCAGGACGTCGATCAAAGGCATGGCGGAATACGATGGGTTCACATGGTATGAGGTGACGCTCACGCCGGAGTCGCCGGTGAAGGTTGCCTCGGGCCGCATATCTATCGCCCTGCCGGAGGATGTTGCCCAGCTTATGCACTTCCAATCCTGTTGGGCGCGCGACAATTTCTCCGGCGCCGTCCCGCGTGGTGAAGGCACCGTCTTCCGCAGCCTCGACACCGTCAATTACGGACGTAAAGGCGGATTCTCCCCGCATGTCTGGCTCGGAAATCTCACGCGCGGTCTATCCTGGTTCGCAGACTCCGATCAGGGCTGGAGTTCATCGCCTGAGAAGTCCGCCATCGAGATCGTGCGCAAGGACGGTCAAGTTGAGTTCGTGATGAATATCATTAGCCGTCCCGTGACTCTCGACAAGACGCGCACGATCCGCTTCGGACTGATGGCAACTCCCTTCAAGCCCCCTCTGCCTATCCGCAGGATCGAAGACCGTAACGTCAACTGGCTTTCTACTGTGGACAGCAAGACGGTCATCCAGCCTTTCATGTATGCGCCCTATCCCAAAGGCTTCGATTACACTTTGGTGGATGGGCAGATTCCGGGCCGGAGGCTCTATTTCAACAAGCACGAGATGGGCGCCGCACTGCCCGAGCGGGCTGTGTTTGACAACGAATGGGGCGGGATGCACCCGGACCCTGATTATCCCGGCGCACCGGAACGCTTTGGTCCGGGCATCGAGTCCCGCACAATTAGCCGTTCACTGACTGACAGCAAGATCGATATGCAGGTCTATTACATTTCCGAATTGGCCAAAAAGACGAAGATGCCCGGCACCTATTGGGACATCACGGGCATTAGCGTCGGTCTTCCAATGGTCGAAAATGGAACCGGCTACGTGGATGAGGAAACCAGGCACATCGTCCCAACGTTCGACATCCTGAAAAGCCGGGAGCTGTTCAAACGGGTCGCCACCATGTGGCAGGAGGTCCGTGGGGAACCGGATTACATGGAAATCCACTCCACCAATCACATGGGCATTCCATTCTACAGTTTCGCTTACGAGTGGCTGAACTTCGAGTGGCTGGCCCCAGCCCTCAAGGGGAAACGCCCGGACGGAAACCTGCAGGACTTCATTGACCTGCGCCCGCTCGATACCTTTGCCACCGAGGGCGTAGTCACCCAATTCGGAAGCTGGATCAATCCGATCAACCATGGTGTTCGCCCCGAGGACCCTGAGGAGTTTCGACGCATTGAGCGCTCGGCATCCGCGCTCGGAGGATTGCACAATCACCTGCGCGGCTATCAACCGACGCTCGCGCCTCGCGATGTTCCGTTTATCGGCTATTGGGATGAGGAGAACCGCATCACCACCGATCAGGATAAAGTCAAAGCCTCGCTTTGGCAGCAGGGGGACGACATCGAAATCATCGTGGTCAACCTTGGTGACAAAACCTCCACCGCAAAGATCCGTCTCGATGGTGACAGGATGGGAATTCGAGGCATCCGGACAGTTGAAGACATCACACCCGAGAACGAACTCTCGGAGTATATAGAACGCCTCAAACGCCAAAACAAAATGGATGTCGCGGCAAAGGCGGAAGCGCTGCTCGAGAAAATGCGGACATCCAAACCCGCCGCCACATCGGGAAGAAGCGGAAAGCTTTTTGAAATCACTGTGCCGGAGCTTCCCTCGCACGACTACCGGGTTCTCCGCGTGAAGGCCGGGTAAGAGCATGAAGGTTTTGCGATCTGTAATAATTTGTTTTGCAGTGATGGGCGTTTGCCATGCCGATCTCTGGGAGCCATGGCGCAAGGACGCAAAAGTAGATATCAATTCCCCGGGCTACACGATTTCCAGTGCAGCTCCCGTGCTTTTCAAACCCTGGGCCAATTTTCCGAACAGCCCTGTCGAGGGAGTGACGCCACAATCCGGAACCGAGGCAGCGCCGCTGCTCTTCGCCACTTACGGGGATGCCAACAAGGCTTCCGGTGCGATCCTCGACATCGCCAACATTCCCCTGACAAAGATCGAAGGCTGCGATCTGGCTTTTCGATTCCGCATCGCAAATGTTCCGGCGAAGTTGGAAGCTAGCCATACGCTGGCCACCTTCCAACTCAAGGGCCCCGGAAGAAGCGACGCTTTCTACCTCCACATCTACCGTCCACCGAAAGCGGGCAGCACCAAGATCGGATTCATGCTGAACCACCTCGCGCAAAAAGGGCAGTGGGAGCGCGCCGGCGTGACACGCGGAGCCGTCCTGCCAGCGGAGGCTGTGCCGCTGGATCGCGCCTGGCACACGGTTCGCATCGCGTGGCGGATCGGGCAGATGGATGTCTTCTTCGACAATCTCCTGGTCCTGCGCGCCTTCGATCCAGGCATCGACTACCGGAGTTTCAGCATCCTCAAGATCCAGCCCGGAGGCGATGCGCTTTTCAAGAGCTTTGACCTTTCCGCCATTGAACTCCGGCCCATCACATTTAACGAAAATTGACTTCATCACCGATGAATCCATCCACCGTGAACCTCATCGCTCAATCGCACGACGTCGAATCCCGGAAAAACTTTCTTAACCATCAGTTCGATTTCTGCGTTGTCGGGGGCGGAATTTCCGGCCTATGCGCCGCGCTTGCAGCAGCCCGGCGCGGGCTCCGGGTCGCACTCGTGCAGAACCGGTCGGTTCTCGGAGGCAATGCCTCGAGCGAAATCCGGCAGCACATTGGCGGAGCCTGCTTCGCGGGACACTATCCCGATGCCCGCGAGGGGGGGATTGTGGACGAGCTTTGGACGGCTCTCCGCGACAAGGCCATCAACGGGAGCCTGAACGACTACGCCGAAAGCAGCACGGTCTTTCTGGAAAAGTGTCTCCCCGAGTCAAACCTGGAAGTTTTCTTAAACGTGAATATTGAGGAGACTCACGTGGAGGACAACAGCATTGTGGCGGTGGAAGGCCTGCAGTCAACAACAGGCATCCGCCACATCTTCGAGGCGAAGCAGTTCGCCGATTGCAGTGGCGACGCTGTCGTGGCTTATCAGGCCGGCGCCTCATTCCGGAGAGGCCAGGAGGGCAAGGCGGAATTCGGTGAAAGCCTTGCGCCCGACCAACCGACGCTCTTCACAATGGGCAATACGATCCTTTTCCAGACAGAAAAAATGGATAAGCCGGTGCCCTACGAGCGTCCCGATTGGGTTCCCGACCTCGCCAAGCTGGAGTGCTATTGGACACTCCATGAACCCAAGGCAGCCATGGAACACGGCTGCTGGCTCTTCGAATATGGCGGTCAACTCGACACGATTGCGGACGCCGACAAAATCCAGTTTGAACTCCTGAAAATTGTCTATGCCGCCTGGGCCGACCTCAAACGCCGTCCGGAGTGCGGCATGCAGAACCATCGCCTTTCATTTCTGAGCGCCCTCCCGGGAAAACGCGAAGGCCGCCGCATCGTCGGGGATCACGTTCTGACCGAGCAGGACATCGTGCAGACGACGCGTTTCGAAGACGACGTCGCTTACGCGGGATGGGCGCTTGACCTGCATCCACCCGGCGGATTCTACGGCAAGCAGCGCCCGACCACATTTCACTTTTTCCCGGAAATCCACTCCATCCCGCTGCGCTGCCTCTACTCGAAAGATTTGCGGAATCTCTGGATGGCTGGACGAAACGTCAGCGCCACGCACGTCGCGCTTGGCGGGCTCAGGCTCATGGCCAGTTGCGGACTCATGGGCGAGGCCGTCGGCATTTCCGCTGCGGTCTCCCATCAAGAAAGCCTTTTCGATTGCCGTAAGACCGCGCGGAGTCATATCAAAACCGTGCAGCAGGATATCCTGCGAAGCGGTGGATATATTCCCGGAATCCCTGCCGACGATCCGCGCGACGCTACCACGTCCTCAATAATCACAGCCACCAGCGAAGCGGTGCTCGACACGGGCGTTCCGGAGCATTGGTCCGCGATCGGAGAT
Organism: uncultured Chthoniobacter sp.; assembly: GCA_964605515.1. Taxonomy (GTDB): domain Bacteria; phylum Verrucomicrobiota; class Verrucomicrobiia; order Chthoniobacterales; family Terrimicrobiaceae; genus QYQL01. The sequence goes on along the minus strand of CAZSDC010000016.1, from coordinate 7,556 downwards.
GGAATCGGCATCGCTTTTCCGATCACGGCGGGAATCCTGCAAGCACTGACCCTTCCGGTCTCGCTCGATGGAACAGAGCAGGCAGAGATTCGCGGCACCCTGCAACCGATCAAGACTCCGCGCGACTTTCACTCCACGACGATTCTCGCCAGCGCCTCCGCGACAGTGCGTCCAGGAGAGACCAGCGCGACCCTGCAGTTTGGCCCCGCATCGCTGCCTCCCGACCTCTACATGATCCACATCCACAGCTCGATCAAGACGCTCAGGCTAGGCGCGACAACACGGCGCGTGACCGGTGTGCACGTGGCCGATTTTACCGAAACCCCGGACCTCGATCAAAAATGGGACCGCCAGCTCGGGATGCCGAATCCTCCGCATTGGGTCCGTCGGTTCGATCCCTACCGCCCCGAACACCCGGACACGTTTCACCAAACGCCGTGCTTTGAAATAACTCCGCCGTCCGCATGCTATGCGGCAAGCAACGTAACCAATGGGATCAATCGCCCGACTCGATTGTCAAATATCTGGATTTCCAAAAGCGATGCCTTCCCGCAGCGGCTGGAATTCGCATGGGACGAACCTCGGAACATAAATGAAATCCGTATCGTGTTCGACACCGACATGGACCTTCCCCGGCCCCCGATTGTGCCACCGAGCACGCTGGTGAAAGCCTACGCGATCATCGGAACCGACGAGAACGGCCGGGAAATCACTCTCGCCGAAGTCAAAGACAACCGAAACCGCCTCGCGGTGCATGCGGTCTCCGCACCCGCGCTCCGCGGTTTCAAACTTTTGATCTGCACAGTTCATTCACCCGGCACCGAAGCACGGGTCTGTGAAGTGCGGGCAATGATGGCTGTTATTTAAATCCAAAACTCAACATCTACAAGCCCATGCCGGAAAAAATCAAAATCAACTGGTATCGAACTCCCGTCGAAAAAGAGGTGATGAAAAAACTGATGGAGCGCAGTGATTCCAAGGCCTTGACCCAAGTCTTATTGCAAATCGGTCTATTTTTGTTCACCGGAACCGCCAGCTATTTGGCTTTCCGAAATATAACCGCCGCGAATTGGCCGTGGGCTACCCCTTTGCTCGTCGCCTGTCTATTTTTTCATGGAACGTTCACGCATTTCATGGGCTGGACGGCGACCCACGAACTTCTGCACAAAACCCCCTTCAAAACGCAATCGCTCAATACGTTTTTCCTCCACCTTTTCTCGTTCATCTCCTGGGTCGATGTGGTTGCGTTCCGGGTCAGCCACGTCAAACACCACCAAGCAACGACGCACCACGATCATGACGGCGAGGTGGTGCTTCCCAAAAAGTTAGACCTCGCCGGCTTTAGTTTCTGGTTCTGGCAATTTGCTCCGATTCCAAACCCTTGGACGGTAGGGGATCGACTGAAGACCTTTTGGAGATATTCCACCGGAAATCTCGAAGGGCTGGGCATTTTCGACGGGGGCGAACCCTGGATGAAAGAAGTCCTGCCCGAGTCGGACGCCGTCCTTCGCCGGCGCCATAAAAACTGGTCGCGGGTGATCTTGTTCGGCCATTTGTTCCTGGCCGCCATATTCATCGCGACCGGCAACTGGATCCTCGTCCTCATCGTGAATTTGCCGACGGCCTATTGTAACTGTCTCTCGATGTTCGTCAGCATGCCCCAGCATATTGGCATGGCTCCTGACACTACGGATTTCCGTTTGTGCTGCCGCACCTACACGTGCGGTCGATTTGTAGGATTTCTCTATTGGAACATGCAATACCACGTGGAACATCACATGTATCCCGTCGTGCCATTCTACAACCTCCCGGCCCTGCGAAAAGCCATCGAACACGACCTCCCGCCCGCCCCTCATGGTCTCATCGCCACGTGGCGCGAGATTCTCCCGGTGCTTCGTAAACAAAAGAACGACCCGGATTTCTGCTTCGTGCCGGCAATTCCGCAGCGGGGTTAGTCCAATAGATTTGACTGATCCGCGCGAAAGCGGATGGTTGACAATCTGCCCTAATCAATGATTGCGGTGACTGTCACAGGCTCCTCAGCCTTTCAAGGTCGTCCTCATTCGGCAGGGACGCGAATTGCGGTAAATTATCGCAAATCTCATACCACGGAGCCTTTTCGCTCACCCACCAATGATACTCAGCTCTTATTTCGGGATCCTCATCAAATTCCAGCACGCCCATGCGAATATAAACCGCTTTAGGGTGCATGGGATTGTATGCATATATGGGTGAACAGCATGTCTTGCAGAAACGTGCCACCTTATTGGCGTGCGTCCGATAGTCATGAAAGTTGTCCTTCCCCTTAATGATCTTGAAGTCATCGGCATCAACAATCGCATTGGACGCGTATGCGGTTCCGTGAAGCTTTCGACACGATTGGCAATGACAGTGCTTTAATCCGGAAATCCGTCCCGTTATCTCAATTTCTATCTCACCGCAATGGCAGGAGCCCTTAATGCCGTTCTTCATTTCACACTATATTGGCCGGGTATTAGAGTGGGTTTTAGTGGTCTGATTGGCGAACGTGACCGTAATTTTATCGGCCAGATCGGCGGTGCCCCAGATGGGAACCGGCCTCTCGCGTTGCAACACCACGTGATCTGCAAACATTGCGTTGGGCTTGATCGCGGCGAGCAGGGCTGGCGTCAGAGCCAGAGGGAGGAAAAACCAGAAGTCCCTGCGAAATTTCATCGGAAGCGTCGATTTTGAAGGGTTCAAACAAGTGGAATGGCAACATTCCAGGTCCGTGAGCAGTGGTTGAAGCCGCCGGGGCCATCTCCGGTGGCCGCATAGCAGCATCGGGGATGGCCGTTTTCAAACAGCAGTTGGGGTCGCTCCAGCGAGCCCTGGAGAACCTCCGAGCCATCGTCCCAGCGCACGAGGCGTGAATACGCGATCTGGTGATCAAACGTCCATTTGAGGCCGTCGCTGGAATGGGCATAAACGCCGCCGTGTTTTTGGCCGCAAAGGTGGCCATCCTTCGTGAGGTCCTTGGCGATCATGTGAAACTGATTGTTCTCCCACCAGACGAACATGTCCTCGATCGCGCCCTCACCATCGGCATTGATGACCGGTTGATCGAAGCGTTTCCACGGCCCGGAAAAACTCTCCGCCACGGCCAAGCCGATGCGGGCACCATAAGACCGATAATAAAGAAAAATCCGTCCATCCGGCAGAATACACGGCGCCGGGTTGGTCACGACCGAGTGATCCCATTCATCCTCACGCAGTGCGAGAATGGGAGCATCGGCCCGGAGCCACGGACCTGACACCGAGCGGGCGGTGGCGAGCCCGATCGCTTGAGGTCGCGAGGGAATGGTGCCCGGCACATAATTCTCCAATGTGGCCACGGAAGGTTTTTCCCCTGCAAAGGTCGTGCCGATGTAGAAGAGAAGGTAGATATCCCCCACGCGATGGATGGTCGGATTGTGGGTCATGCGGCCGTCCCAGAATTCCGCCCCCCGGTCGGGAAACACGACCTCCGTAAATTCGAATGGTCCCTCCGAACGATCCGAAACCGCCCGAACAATCTCGGAGTAAAAACAGTATCCCCAGTAAAATGGATACTTCCGGGGCCAGCGAGACGCGAAGAGATGGTAACGACCGTCCTCTCCGCGAATGGCCGAACCGCACCAAATCCAATAGTCGGGATCTTGAAATCCGCCATCGCGCGGAGCCAGCAACATCCCGAGCTTCATGGGTTGGCTTTTGGTTTGGCGAGCAGAACCCGGAAATCGTGCGAGGGAACGCTGATGACCGGGGAAGCCATGGGCTTGCCCGTCTCCGCATTGCTCCAGGCCCACTTTCCGGCCTCCGGTCCGGGCGTGGTTGTGAGTTCCTTCGTTTCGATATTCAAAACGACAGCCAGAAGCGCACCGGTCGTCGTGTTGAGATAAGTGCTCACTGGCAATCCTTCGCCGACGACCAAGGGAGATGGAGGTTTTCTCCAGTAGGGAGTGAAGACGGTGGAATCGTCGCCGAACGCACCGAAATCGAGCAGGATTTTCCGGATTTTATCCAACGGCGGCTTGTAAACTTTTGACTCGACCCCGAAATCGTGGAGCAGGGCGAGTCCGATCACATTGCGCGAAGCCCTCTCGTGCGTGGGATCGTTTTCCTTGAGGTTGCAGACGATCGAGCCCTTGATGCGGCGCATGGTGGCCTGGGCACGAAAGGCAGCCAGCGGATTGGTCGGAGCATTGACGATCTCCTCCGGGCGGGAATCGATGTCGTATTCCTGCGAGCGGGCCAGATTGTCCAACATCGTCCTGGTCTTCGGGCTATAGACATACCAGTCGCCCTCGATGGCCCACATCCACTGGGTAAACTGCGGGGCCGTGGAACCGCCGACCAGCGTGAAGGGATCCTTACCGGCCTCTTTGTAAATATTAAAGAGCCGTCGGTTCAGTTCACGTCGCGCAAAGACCGGATACCGGCCACGGATCGTTCCATCCTCGGTCCGGTAGGCACGGTTGGTGAGGACATTTTTCCCCGGCCAGATGGCTGCGTTGTCGAACCAGTAGCCGTTGATTCCGAGTTTCTCCATGTTCTGCTTGTAATGCCAGATCCGGCAGTCCACGACGCTCTGGGTGAGATCGGCCAAAGCCGGCCCGAGAGCCCTCGGCTGACTGCGCCAATCCTGCACGAGGCCGTCGCCAACTTTCACCTGCGCATGGATGTCACTGTCACGGTATTCGGGCATAAACTCCGGGCAGGAATCTCCCATCCACTCCCCGGCATAGGTATCGTATTCCTCCATGGCCGGCCCAAGCAGTTCTCCCGAATTGTAGAGAACAACCGGCGAGTTCAGCCGGGCCGACACTTCCTCTCGCGGGCCAAGCCATGAAACCTTATCCAGTTGCGTCTCTCGTTTCGACTTTTTCCGCTCATCGATCGCGGCTTTCAGCCTGGCAGGATAATCACCTTTTCCCGAGTCGATGGAATCCACACCGGTTCCCCAATATCCATAGCCCGAAGTGTCGTGGACGCGCAGGCTTCCGCCCCATTGGAGCACACGCCGGTCCTTTTCGTCTGGATAATACGGGCTCGTCCCCAGGGCAAAGGTGGTGCTGATCGGATTCTCCAGCACAGTCGGTTTGTTGATGACCGACACGCGGAGGAAAAGTTTCCCGTTCTCTCTCACCACTTCCTGCGAAGGCTTCTGATAGTCGAGAATCCAGCTCTCGTCCCCGTCGGCAAACCACCAGAGGGAAAAATCCCCCGAACCCAGCGCAAGCACGGGCGTGAAGACATTCTCGGGCGGCTTCCCCTTCGCCGACTTGATGTTGCTCCAGAGAATCCCCGGCGACCGGCTCACGGCCCCGCCATGCGCCTCGGCGCGCCCGCGATAAAACCAGTTGGTATCGGCCTCCGGCGGCAGCGGGATTATTAATTCCATGCGGCGGATTGCCGTGGGCGCCGAAGGCGTCACCTGCAGGCTGGTCGCGCAGAACCCGTCCACATCGACGGTCGATTGCCCGCTGATCCGCAATGGACCGCAGGTTCCGTTGCCTTTGAAAATAAATTCCCCGGGTTCGCTTTTGACGACTGACCAATCGCCGGCGGCTGTTTCCCTGCGACCGTCTTCCCACTCGACTTCCAAAGTTACCGGATCGGTCTTGGAGGAAAAAGCAACCTCTTTGGTTGTCTCAATCCCCGCGAGCAAGCCGAAAGGTCCGGGCTTGTAAGTGCGACCCCAGAGTTTGAGCTGCCCGGCTTTCTCATCCCACTTCATCGGCACAAACGGAGCATAAACGGTCTTCGCGGCCCCAAGCGTGTTGTGTTCCCAAGGAAACACTTTGCGCGAGTAAGTGTCGGTGACCGGGGCACACAGGGCTTTGCCAGCCGAATCAAACAACTGCCCGGTCAACCTGTAACTTCCCTCCTGCAAATCCAGATCCCGCCAGACAGTCTCCGCTTTGAGCTTTGCCAGCGGGACTTTTTCCTCACGGATGATTTTGCCGTCGGCAGAATTTCGCAGGGAGATTTGCGCCGAGGTCGCATTTTTGAGTTCATCGGGCAGGTAAACCGCCGTGGCATCGACCGCAATCCCGGCATTTTTGAAATAGGGATTGTAGTCAAGGGTGAGATTCCACGCCGTGCGGGCGGGATTGTCGAAGACCCAGGTACCGTTAGGTTTGTCGCAAATCCGACGATAAAAGTCCGGCGTCATGGCCGTGGTCTGGATCTGGCTGTGATAGATCAATCCGCCCTGGTCATCCTTGGCATCAATGACCAGGCGCCCGGTTTGATTCGCAGGAAATTTCAGCGAAAGGGGCGGCACTTGCTTTTCGAGAGTTCCGCCGGCCGGCACGGTCAACTCTTCCTTCCACTCTTTCAGGGTTTCACTCCCGCTCTCGACCGTAAAACGGACCTGAATTTTGCGATCCTTGGCATCCGGATTCGTTAGAGCGAAGCGCGGCCGGCACTCCGCACTGTTGAGGTCTCCCAACGATTTGATCCTCAGGGCGGGTTGTTGGCCCGCGAGAACGAAGATTCCAGGCTGGTCGCTGATGAATTGGAATTTTGCGCCATTCCATTCCGCCGCGGAATTGTCTTGGGAACCGTGCGTGCGGCTCCGGGCAATCATGACTCGGAAGGCCGTGCCGGGGGAGGAATCCAACTTGAGGTTTTTCCAAGGGATCGCCATCTCAACCCACCATTTCTGATCGTCCCGTGAAGTCGCAACCTTCGCCCCGCTGCTCCACTCGATCCCGATCTTGTGACGGGATAGGCCGGCCGGGAAATCGCGAATTGTCGTTGGGAGCCTTTGATCGCTGAGGACTCCGTCCGGGTTGATCTTCAGAGTAAAAACTTCAACGGCTTTTCCACCATTCTGCATGAAGCTGAGTTCCCAGCAGTCCTGAGATTCGATGCCTGCCGAATCGTCGGGTTTCACCCCCGGATTGCTTTTGACCCCGCCGGGAGGAAGCGGAGATTCGAGAAGGAGGTAAAGATTGTCATTGTCGTAACCGGCCCGCACGAACGGCTGCATCGCCTCCGGCAAAGCGTAGGGAAACCGCGTGAAGCTGAATCCGGTAAACCGCGCCGCCATCTTCCATTCGCCCTCATCCGGCTTCCCATCAATGGTCGGTGGAGCAGGGAGAAGCGGGACAGCGAGCTGCGGCACATCGCTCTGCGTTGGCCCGAGTTTAACCGGCGGGACGGCGGAAGCCGGGACGAGTGCGGATGCGAATAGAACGGCGGCAAGATATTTCATAAGCGTGGGAGAACAATGAGATGGCGCGCGGCCCCGGCACCGAGCGGGATGGGTTGGGTGAATTGGATGCCGTCTTTGGTCAACTGGCATTCAATGACCTGATCGGATTCCAGATCCTTCAAAACCCAGTTCCCGCCAGCTCCGGGCCCCTCCTTGAGCCAGCCCGGAAGAGGGGCCGCGTTGATCGCCTTCAGTTCGGCGGGTTCCTTGGTGATGTTCAGCGCCGTAAATGCCCAGGCCTTCCGTTTCACATTGCTGAACGACGAAACTTTAATCGGACCGCCATCGTCCGGCTGGGTCTGCCAGTAGCCCGAGAACAGGCACTCGGCGTCGT
>CAZSDC010000015.1:0-33448 GCA_964605515.1 uncultured Chthoniobacter sp. | reverse complement strand
GAGCGGGGTTTGCTTTCCATCGGGCGGACCGGTTCGCCGACGGCGATGAATACCCGCGCCCTCCGCCACGGGAGCCAGTTTTTCGCGTTGTAGAGGCGCTCGCTGCCGAGGATGACCACCGGGACGATCGGGCAGCCGGCATGCACGGCGAGCATGATTGCCCCGTCGCGGAATGACGCTCCTGCAAGCATGGATTGCTCCCCGTCGCGGATGCCGCCTTCTGGAAAAACTCCGATGACACGCCCGTCAGAAAGCCGTCGGAGCGCCTCCCGCAGTGCATGGCGGTCGTCCCCGCCGCGATCAACCGGAATGACATCCAGCCACCTGAAGCCGGTCTTCGACCACCCGGTCCCGAAAAGCTCGGACATCGCGATCCAATCGAGCTTGCGCGGGAACCATCCGCTCAGAAACGGAGGGTCGAAGTGGCTGATGTGATTCGAGGCCATGACGAATGCCCCCTGGGGTGGCCTGGAAAAAATAACCACTTTCACCCGGGCACCCAGGGTCAACAGTCCGCGCAGCGAACCGACGATCAGGCAGTAAAAAACGAAGTGAAAAAACGCGCTCAAGCTCTGGGCGAAAATAGCGGATCATCTTCCCTCGCGCCACTCGGAATGTGCGGGGAGTTCCCTATCCTTCAATCCCCACCGCGCGGAACTTGTCATCGACAAACCGGAAGTGGCGCTCGGGGGCGCAGGCGCGCTCGATGTCCGAGGTGTTCAGGTGTTTGGAAACCGTGGGCTCCTCGGAAAGATTTTTCGCGAGCCCGCCGCCATCCTTCCACGTTTTCATCGCGGCCCGCTGCACCGCCTCGTAGGCCTCTTTACGGTCGAGGCCTTTTTCCGTGAGCATCAGAAGTGCAGACTGGCTGGCGTAGAGCCCGCCGGTGAGCTCCATATTGCGCTTCATGTTGTCCGGGTAGACGAGCAGGTTGGCGACGAGCTTGGTAAGCGTCACGAGCATGTAATCGAGCAGGGTGCAACTATCGGGCAGGATGATCCGCTCGACTGAGCTGTGGCTGATGTCACGCTCGTGCCAGAGCGCCACACTTTCCATGGCTGCCACCGCGTTGCCGCGGATCACACGCGCCAGACCGCAGAGCCGTTCGCCCGTGATCGGATTCCGTTTGTGCGGCATGGCCGAGCTGCCTTTCTGGCCGGGGCTGAAATATTCTTCGACTTCCAGAACCTCAGTGCGCTGGAGGTGGCGGAATTCCGTCGCCCAACGGTCCACACTAGAGGCGATCAGCGCGAGGGTCGTCATGAACTCGGCGTGGCGGTCGCGTTGGATGATCTGTGTCGAGAGGTCGGCGGGCTTCAGGCCGAGCTTTTCGCAGACCGATTTTTCGACCTGCGGGTCAAGGTGCGCGTGGGTGCCGACCGCGCCGCTGATCTTGCCCACGCGGATCCGCTCGCGCGTCTGCTCCAAGCGCTCAAGAGCGCGCGAAAACTCGTCATACATCAGGGCCAACTTGAGCCCGAACGTGATGGGTTCCGCGTGGATCCCATGGCTGCGGCCGATCATCGGGGTGAACTTGTGCTCGATCGCCCGCTTGGCCACGGCCTCGCGGAGCGCCCGGATGTCCCGAGCCAGGAGGTCGCTGGATTCCAGCATCTGGACTGCAAGCGTCGTATCCAAAAGGTCGGAGGATGTTAGGCCCTGATGGATCCACCGCGCTGCCGGGCCGACCCGCCAGGCTACGTCCTCCAGAAACGCGATGACATCATGGTTTGTGCGCTTTTCGATCTCAAGGACATTGGCGATGTCAAACGCGCCCTTCGCACGGATCTCCTCCGCATCCTCGCGCGGGATCTGCCCGATGTCCGCCATCGCCTCGCAGGCGAGCGTCTCGATCTCAAGCCAGATCTCAAGTTTGCGCTGGTCGGTCCAGACGGACCGCATTTCGGGGAGGCTGTATCGTTCGATCATTTTGAGGATTGTGGTGAAGGTGAGGATGGAAAGCAACCACAGAGGACGCAGAGAACACAGCAGAAATTACGAGGATCCGTTATTGTGGCAGGACCCTTCGAAGAAAAACTTCCCCGACCGGATCGTCGCTCGTCTGCTCGCACGTAACTGGAGGGCTGCCGCCGTGTTGGGTTTGAAATTTGCCCCCAAATCAGACGAGCTCCAATCCGTGGGCGAGGAAAACTTTGAAATCGGAGCGGTTGTTCGTCGCGAGTTTTGCGCCGGTGCCGATTGCTGTTGCGGCGATCAGGCAGTCAGCGAGGGAACGGGAGCGCCGTCCTGTGGCATCGAAGAGACGGCCCGCCTCGTTGGCCACCTCCTCGGTCACCGGAATCACCCCCGACAGGATCTCTGAAACCAGCGCGCATTCATCTTTGCTCAACGGGCCGCATCGGAATTCCGCCCATGCCATTGCGCTGACATAAATCGAAACTCCCTGCCCGATCCACTCCAGAACAGTTTCAGCCGGTTTCTTTCCTCCTGCGAACTGGATCAGATAGTTGGTGTCGAGATGGATTGCGGAGCTCATGGCGCCTCAGCGGCGGGATTCACGTGCGGAGCGCATCCAGGCCTCCACATTGATCTTCCGGGATTTCAAGCGGTCGCGGAGCCGGCTCGCGGCATCGAGGCGCCGCTGGATGTCCGGGCCTTGGGCATGCGAGCTTTCGGCGATCTCCAGGCTCCGGCGGACGACTTCCGCCTGCGAAGCCTGCCAAAGGGCTGACAGCTTTTTCAGGCGGGAAACTGCTCCGTCGTCCAGAGCGAAGGTCGTGCGGTGAGTCATGGTCGCCATACCATTACGCATACCATAAGCAGCAGGTTGTTCAAGGCATAACCCTGTGTTGCCCGAAGCCTATCAATCCACGATAAGCCCGAAATACCGTTTGGCGTTGTAGAAGCAGACGTCGCGGACAAGGCCGGTGAGGAGCTCCATGTCGCGGGGGAGTTCGCCCCGGTCCACTTCGGAGCCGATGAGGTTGCAGAGAATCCGGCGAAAATATTCGTGGCGCGGATACGAGAGGAAGCTGCGCGAGTCGGTGAGCATTCCGACGAATCGGGACAGCAGGCCGAGGTTCGAGAGCGCGTTGATCTGCCACTGCATCCCCTCCTTCTGGTCGAGGAACCACCATCCGCTGCCGAACTGGATCTTTCCGGCAACCGAGCCATCCTGAAAGTTTCCGGCCATCGTTCCCATCAGGTAGTTGTCCGCTGGATTAAGGTTATACAGGATTGTTTTGGGCAGCTCGTTCGTCTGGTCGAGCGCGTCGAGGAAGCGGGCGAGCGACCCTGCCTGCGGCCAGTCGCCGATGGAATCGAACCCGGTGTCCGGCCCGAGCGACTTCATCAGCCGGGAATTGTTGTTCCTCTGGGCGCCGAGGTGGAGCTGCTTCACCCATCCGCGCCGCGCGTCGAGGCGTCCGAAAAAGATCATGAGAAATGCCGCGAACGCCTGCTGTTCCGGGCTGGTGACAGCTTTTCCGTCGCGGGCCACTGCATAGATGGCGGCAGCCTCTGCCGCTGTGCAAGGATCGCCGAAGCAGTGGCTGAGCCCGTGGTCGGAGAGCCGGCCTCCATTCTCGTGAAAGAACGCATGTCGGCTGTCCAGCGAGTCCAAGAAGTCATCAAAGGTTGCGCAATTCGATCCGCTCACCGCGCAGAGCTTTTCCAGCCAAGGCCCGAAGACCTCCGGCTGACCGACCGCGAGCGCCTTGTCCGGACGGAATGTCGGGTAAACTTTCGTCGCGAGCGTGCCATCCTCACGAATCCGACGATGGTTTTCCAGGCTGTCCGTTGGATCGTCCGTCGTGCAGACCACCGCCACGTGGCTCCGCTTGAGCAGGCCGCGCACCGAGAATTCCGGCGTGGCAAGCTTCTCGTTCGCGCGCTCCCAAACCTCGTCGGAGGTGGATTCGTTCAGGATCACATCGATCTCAAAATACCGCAACAACTCGAGATGGGTCCAGTGATGGAGAGGGTTGCGAAGCGTGGCGGGAACCGTCCGCGCCCAGGCATCGAACTTTTCGCGCGGCGCCGCATCCCCGGTGCAGAAGCGTTCTGCGACACCGTTCGTTCGCATCGCTCGCCATTTGTAATGGTCGCCTGCCAGCCAGATTTCGAAAAGGTTCTCGAAGCACTTGTCATCGGCGATCTGATCCGGCGGGAGGTGGGTGTGGTAGTCGTAGATCGGCAGGGAGGAGGCTGTTCCGTGGTAGAGTTCACGCGCGGCCGGTGAGTCGAGGAGGAAATCTTCCGTGATGTAAGTTTTCACCGGCCCAGCATCCTTCCAGGATCCAGCCATGGCAACCAGGAACCGCTGAAAATTTCATTGCTCCCGTCCGGATCTCTAGAACTAGGACATCGCCGAACCAGCCCGTGCAACAATTTTGCGGGGCGTGATTGACACGCACGCAATAATTTGTGAATATCTTTCTCCGCTGCACAAAAGCCGCTGCTTAACCCACTCCCAACAGACTATGGCCGAACCAAAGAAGGAAACAGTTAGAATCGTCCTTCCCGCACGTCGTGATGGCTCCCCCATTGCTTCAAGCCCACGGGAAACCGCAATGATCAACCTGCCGCCGAAACCGGTTCCAGTGGCAGGCGGATCATCGGTCGTTCCGCCTCCTCCGAGTGCACCGGTAGGACTGAAGCCGCCGACAACGATCCCGGGAATGCCGGCAGTGCCGAAACCTCCATCGATCCCGTCGATTCCCAGACCGCCTTCCGCCGCCGGATCAGTTGTTCCGCCAGTCCCTCCCGGTCCGGTCGCTCCCGTTGTGCCATCTTTTCCGAAGCCACCTTCGGCCACGGTTCCGCCCCTGGCTCCCAAGCCTCCAGTGCCGCCTTCCACGTTGCCCCCTTCGTCCGCTCCGGTTCCTCCGCCCTCATCGGCTCCGAAAGCCCCTGCGCCTCCTTCTGCTCCCCCGGCACCGGTCAAGCCAGTCGCACCAGCACCGCTGCAAGCCGAAGTTAAGAAGGAAACAGCTAAAGTTCCGGCCTCCACGCCCGGCGCCAAAGCACTGCCCCAGGCAACTGTTCAGCTTCAGAAGAAACCCGATGCTTCCACGCCCAAATCGGTGTCTACGGCCATTACCATCACACCCGCAGCTTCGGGCGATTCCGGAGACCTGAACCCGATCATCGGGATTGCTGCTCTGGTCTTGGCTCTGGCATCCTTGGCGGTGCAGGTGTGGATGTTCATTGGTTGACAATTCCTCAGCATTCCTACTGCCAATTCACTTATCATCTATGTCCAGCCCACACGTCACCGAACTCAAAGATAGCGATTTTGAATCGTTCATCAAGGATGCCTCCACTCCTGTGCTCCTCGATTTCTGGGCCACGTGGTGCGCTCCTTGCCGGATGTTGACTCCCGTGGTTGAGGAAATCGCTTCTGAAAATGTCGGCAAATACACCGTCGCCAAGGTGAATGTGGACGACTGTCCGGCCGCATCTTCCCACTTCGGCATAAAGAGCATTCCTACCCTGATATTTTTCAAGGGCGGCGAAAAAAAGGATCAGACCGTTGGGGTCTCGGGAAAAGCGGACATCGTCCGGCGCCTTGAAGCTCTCGTCTGAGACGATGCGCGGCCGGGCGGGCCGCCATGCAGTAGAGCCGGTTGAATCAAACGTCTGGTTTGAATTTTTCCATTGGCAAAACGCACTCTCCGGCGTGAATCCTCGCGGGATCGCCATGGGGTCTGGGGGCAATTGTATTCTGACCACGAGTTTCTTCGCATGAAGGCCGTTCGCTCGCTTCTCGCAGCCCTAGTGCTTTGCTCCTGCAACAGATCGTCTCCGCCGAAGCCGCCGGAGACCCCTTCGGCGCCTGTTGAGGTCGCGGACGTCGAAACCCGCAACATGCCCGTCGAGATGAAGGCTATCGGTGCCGTGGAGCCCATCTCTTCGGTTCAACTCAAGTCGAAGGTGCAGGGCGAGATTCTGGAGGTGCATTTTTCCGACGGGGCACAGGTGAAGGCCGGAGACCTGCTCTTCACCATCGATTCCCGTCCATTTCAAGCTGCATTGAAGCGCGCGGAGGCCAATCTCGAGATCGCCCGCTTTGCCGCTGCCAACGCTATTGAACAGGCCGGACGCTACAGCTCGCTCATCAAGAGCGGGGTGGCATCCAAAGAACAGACATCCCAAATCCTCTCAACCGCCGATGCCCAAAAATCCGGGCTTGCCGCCCGCCAGGCCGATGTGGATGAGGCCCAGCTTTCCGTGGACTGGTCGCAGGTGAGGTCCCCGATTGCAGGCCGTGCGGGAGCGGCACTCCTCAAGGCTGGCAACATCGCCCAGCCGAACGTGGACACCCTTGCTGTTATCAACCAGATGCAACCGATCTATGTCGCGTTCTCGCTTCCGGAAAATTCGCTTGCCGATGTGAGGAAGTGGATGGAGAAAGCGAAGGCGACTGTTAGTGCCTACGATCCCGATTCAGGAAATCTGCTCGGCTCCGGCGAGTTGACATTCGTGGACAATGCCGTGGATCGGACCTCGGGCATGGTGGCTTTCAAAGCCACGTTCCCGAATACTGACGACAGCCTCTGGCCTGGCCAGTTTGTGGATGTCACCGTGAAGCTCGCTGAGGAACCCGGCGCGATAGTGATTCCGGCGGCCGCGATCATGGAAGGCCAACACGGGGCGCAGGTTTATGTCGTTACCGGTGAGACAGCCGATCTCCGCAAAATCGAGGTTGAGCGATCGCTCAACGGGCTCGCCGTTGTCAAAAGCGGACTTCGCCCCGGTGAGATCGTTGTTACAACCGGACAGCTCCGCGTGATTCCCGGCGGCAGGGTCAGTATCAAATCCGGCAGCACCTCACTCGCACCGGTATCCAAATGAGTCTCACAGATCTCTTTGTGCGCCGGCCCATTGCGACCGCGCTCATCATGGCGTCGATTCTCGGGGCTGGGCTGCTGGCCTATTTCCAACTCCCTGTCAGCGACCTGCCGAGCGTGGATTTTCCCACGATTACCGTGTCCGCAAGCCTCCCCGGCGCAAGCCCCGAGACGATGGCCTCGTCGGTTGCCCTGCCATTGGAAAAAAAGTTTTCCACGATCTCCGGTGTCGATTCCATGACATCGACCAGCGCGCTCGGTTCCACCACCATCACGCTCCAGTTCAACCTTTCCCGCGACATTGATGCCGCCGCGCAGGACGTCCAGGCCGCGATCTCTCAGGCCCAGTCGAACCTTCCTACCGACATGCCGTCTCCGCCGTCGTTCCGGAAGACGAATCCGGCGGAACAGCCGATCCTTCTGCTCGCAGCCTTTTCGGACACGTTGCCGTTCAGCAAGGTGGACGAATATGCCGACACCCTGATCGCGCAGCGGCTCTCGACTGTTCTCGGCGTCGCCCAGATCGACATCTACGGCTCGCAGAAATTTGCCGTGCGCGTGAAGGTGGATCCCCGTGAACTGGCGACCCGGGGGATCGGAATTGACGAGGTCGAGAACGCGATCTCCGAGGCGAACTCCAACGCAGCCACCGGCCAGCTGGACACCGGCGTCAAATCGCGCACTATTGAAGCCACCGGCCAGCTCACGCGCGCGGAGGATTTCCGGGAGCTCATCGTGAGCTACCGCGACGGCCGCCCGGTCCGCCTCCGGCAGATTGCCACGGTCCTCAATAGTGTCGAGGATGACAAAAACCTCGGCTGGTATAACCAATCGCGTGGAATCGTTCTGGCCGTGCAGCGGCAGCCCGGCGCGAACACCGTTGCCGTGATCGACCGCATCCGCGAGCTACTGCCCGGCTACAAATCCCAGCTTCCGGGCGGGATGAAGCTCGACATCCTTTACGATCGCTCGCAGTCGATTCGCCAGTCGCTGCATGATATCGAGTTCACGCTCCTCCTTGCCGTCGTGCTTGTGGTGATGGTGATCTTCCTGTTTCTGCGCAACGTCCGGGCGACGCTCATCCCCAGCGCCGCAATCCCGCTCTCCATCATCGGCACGTTCGGGGGCATGTATCTCCTCGGCTTCAGCGTGAATAACTTTTCGCTCATGGCGCTCATACTTGCCGTCGGTTTTGTTGTGGACGATGCCATTGTCGTCCTTGAAAATATCGTCCGCTACATCGAACAGGGGGAAACTCCTATGCAGGCCGCGCTTAAAGGCGGGCGGGAGATTGGGTTCACGATCCTGTCCATGACGCTTTCACTCGCGGCGGTGTTCATTCCAGTCCTTTTCATGGGAGGGATTCTGGGACGCTTGCTCAAGGAGTTCGCTGTGACGATCGCCCTCGCGATCCTGATCTCCGGAGCGGTTTCCCTCTCGCTCACACCCATGCTCTGCAGCCGGTTTCTCAAGCAGGCCCACAGCGCGTCCACGAATTTCGTCTTCCGGTGGTCAGAGAGCGTTTTTGCCGCCGTGCTTTCCGGCTACGAGAGGAGCCTACGTGCAGCGATGCGCCACCATCTCTTCGTCAGCGCCATCGCTCTTGCCCTGGCCGGCGCCACCGTGTGGCTCTTCCTCGTTGTGCCAAAAGGCTTCCTTCCCAACGAGGATGCGAACCGGATCATGATCAGCACGGAAGCCGAGCAGGGGGTTTCCTTCGATAAGCTCGTCGAACTGCAGCAGAAGGCTGCGGCGATCGTGGCGAAGAATCCGTTCGTCGAGGCCTTCATGTCGCGCATTGGCAGCAGCACGAGCACGAACACAGGAAACAACGGTCGGCTCGCGCTCACCCTCAAACCCCGCAGCCAGCGCCCGCCGATCGATGACATCGTCCGCCAGCTCCGCAAGGACCTCTCCGGAATTCCCGGCCTGAAGGTCTTCCCCCAAAATCCCCCGACGATCCGCATAGGAGGCATGCAGACCAAGAGTCTCTATCAGTTCACACTCTTCGGGCCGGACCTTGACCAGCTTTATCTCGCTGCCGCAAAAATGGAAAAGCAGATGCGCCAGGTGCCAGGTGTTGTCGATGTCACCACCGACCTGCAGATCACAAGCCCGCAGGTTCTTGTGGACATCAACCGCGACAAGGCGTCCGCGCTGGGCGTGAGCGCGGCGCAGATCGAGCGGGCACTCGGCAACGCCTACGGAACCCGCCAGATCTCGACGATCTACACCCCGAACAACCAATACCACGTCATCCTCGAGGCGGCAGATGATTTCAAGCGCGAGGCGGCCGACCTTTCCCGCCTCTATGTCCGTTCAAACAGCGGCAAGCTCGTCGCGCTCGATGCGGTTGCCAAGTTCAAGTCCCAGGTCGGCCCGCTTACCGTCCAGCACCTCGGGCAGCTGCCGGCTGTGACGCTTTCGTTCGATCTCGCCAAAGGCACCTCGCTCAGCGAGGTCGTCCCTGTGATCCAGCGCATCGCACGCGATGAGCTGGATGCGCGGATCGGCAGCCAGTTCCAGGGTGCCGCTCAGGCGTTCCAATCCTCGCTCGGCAACCTCGGCTACCTGCTCGTCATGGCTGTGCTCGTGATCTACATCATCCTCGGCATCCTCTACGAAAGTTTCATCCACCCGCTCACAATCCTCTCAGGGCTCCCCTCCGCCGGATTCGGCGCCCTACTGACGCTTTACCTCTTCGGGATGGAGTTGAATGTCTATGGGTTTGTCGGCCTTCTCATGCTCATTGGCATCGTGAAAAAGAACGCGATCATGATGATCGACTTCGCGCTCGAAGCACAGCGCCGCGAGAATAAGCCGCCTGCCGCGGCGATCTTTGAGGCCTGCCTCGTGCGCTTTCGCCCGATCATGATGACCACGATGGCTGCGATGATGGGAACCCTGCCGATCGCCCTCGGGCTGGGCGCCGGCGGTGATGTGCGCCAGCCGCTCGGGCTCTCGGTCGTCGGCGGTCTCATCATTTCCCAGATCGTCACTCTTTACATCACGCCGATCGTTTACCTCTACATGGAAAGGCTGCAAAAACGGCTCGGAAAAAAGCGGAAAGCATTGCCGCAGCCCGTCCCGGTCGCCTCCGTCTGAGGCATTGGCTGCATGTCCCGGCGATTCGAAATCTCTATTTTGGAGTTACGGACACTTGGGCAGGGACCGGCGGAATTCGCCGGGCGTCCGACCGGTGGTTTCCCGGAACCGGCGCGAGAAATGAAACTCATCGCAAAACCCGAGCCGGTCGGCGAGTTCCTTATTCGACAGCCGTTCCTCGTAGATCATTTTTCGCGCACGATCGATCACCAACCGGTTCCGGTAACGGGCCGGAGAAACTCCGATCACCGTGCGAAACTTCTTCCGGAACGATTCGTAGGATAGCCCGGCCCTGCGGGCGATTTCTTCCAGCAGAAACGGGCGGTCCCTCCCCATCTGCTCCACCGCCGCGGCTACCCAGTCTGGCCAAATCCGGTCCTCCGATCCGCGATCGCTGCCCCGGTTCCTTGCCATGGCCAGCGCAAGAAAGCTTTGCAACCTGCAGACCTGATCGAGTTGCCTGGCTGGATCGTCGCCCGCCCGCTTTTCGGAAATGCCACGGAGAAGCTTCGCGTATCGGCTCACAGGAATCAGCCTCAGGATGGGCCGCTCGGGTGTCAGGATGCCGGTGCGTCGCCAAAGATCGAAGATCTCCCCCTCGAAAGTCACATAGACCTCGCTCCAATGCCCGCCGGCCTCCGGCCCGTAGGCGTGCGGGATCTCCGGAAAAACCACGAGCAGATCGCCCGCGCTGCAGGTGCGCGGAGCCTGGCCGCGCATCTGATACCGCCCGCCGCCTTCGGTCAGATACACCAGCGCATAACTTCCCAAAACACGCATGGATAAGAAAGAAACTCCAGCGCTTGATGGAAGGTATCCGGTCATTGTCACCCTTCCCAACATCGCATTCTGCGAATTGACCCGGACCGTCTCGGTTTTCCATCCTTTCCTCATATTTCCCAAAACCTACATGCTTTATACCTTCGCGTCCATTCCATTGCCCCGGAACATGGGTTACAAAGCCGGGATGATCTCCACAGCATTCGTTCCCCGCGCCCAGCGCATGGACCTTGATATTCGCCCCGAATCCTTCGGCGAGCTGGAGTGCTCGGCCTCGATCCTCGACAATCCGCAGGCGCTCCAGGAACGGATGCGCCGGAACGGATACCTTTTTGTCAGGGGATTTTTCCAGCGCGTGGACGTTCTGGCTGCCCGGCGGACGGTGGTTGGTCGCCTGGCTGCGCTCGGGTTTCTCGAGCCGGGGACCGATCCCATGGAAGCGGTCGCACGCAAAGGCGCGGAGTTCAGCTTTCTGCCCGAAGTTTGCAAAGACAACCCGGAGCTGGACAACATTCTCTACCGCGGAACGCTCATGGATTTTTACAGGAACCTGTTTGGGGAGGAAGTCCGGCATTTCGACTTCACCTGGTTCCGCGCCGTCGCGCCCGGCCGGGGGACCGGACCGCACTGCGATGTGGTCTATATGGGAAGGGGAACGCGAGACCGGCTGTACACGGCCTGGGTGCCAATTGGTGACATACCGCTCGAAGTGGGGGGACTCATGATCCTTGAAGGCTCACATCATCAGAAAGACCGCCTGCGCTCGTATCTGGATCGCGACGTCGATGCCTACTGCACGAACGGCCGACACGCCGACGACATCGAGGCCGGACGCAAGAACTGGGAGTGGGATGGCACCCTGTCAAGAAACCCCGTGTCACTCCGTGAAAAACTCGGCGGACGGTGGCTGACGACCTCGTTCCGCGCAGGCGATCTGCTGACGTTTCCCATGCAAACCGTTCACGCCAGCCTCGACAATCCATCCGACCGGGTCCGGCTTTCCTCGGATTCCCGCTACCAGCCGGCGTCTGAACCCGCCGACGAGCGCTGGGTCGGCGAGAATCCGATCGGCCACGCGCTGGCCGGCAAACTCGGACGCATCTGCTGATATAGAAAATATGCCAGCACCTCCATCCCCAGCCATTGCCGCCGCCGGGCTGCCTCCTCGCGAACTCTGGACCGAATCCGCCCGCCGGAGGCGCAACGCCTACGCCGTCACCCCCGGCGCACCATTTCTGAAAGGCGAGTTCGGCTTTTACTGCTGGGAGGAATGGAAGCGGCAGGGGATGCCAGACATCGAGCAGGGCTCGCCGGAGGCCAGAGAACTTTTCCATTACGACGAGCCCGGCTATCACGACCTCGGGGAACTGGGGTGGTGCGAACCGGCCTACGTCCCGCACTTCGATGTCGAAATCTTGGAGGACCGGGGTGAGACGGAAGTCGAGCGGGACTGGGCCGGGCGGGGCGTTCTCTACTTCAAGGGCCGGCGGCAGGGGTTCATGCCGGAATACATCGCGCATCCGGTCAAGGACATCGAATCGTGGAAGGCCAATGCCGAGTGGCGGCTCGATCCCGGTGACCCGCGCCGCTACGAGGGGCTGGATGAGCGCATGGCCGCTGCGCAGGCCGCCGCCGCGCGCGGCGAAATGATCACCCAGCACATGGCCGGTTCCTTTATGTATCTGCGTGCCATGCTGGGCCCCGAGGAACTCCTCTATGCGTTTCACGACCAGCCCGAACTCATCGAGGCGGCCATGCAGCGGTGGCTGGAGCTGGGCGACGCCGTCATCGCCGTCCACCAGCGATATGTAACACTCGACGAAATCTTTTTCGCGGAGGACAACTGCTACAACCACGGCCCCCTGGTCTCCCCTGCGATGATTCGCGACATGCTTCTTCCCTATTATAAGGAACTCCTCCGCCGCGTGAAGGAACGCCAGCTCGACAAATCCCGCCACCTTTACCTTCAGATCGACACCGACGGCGACTGCCGCCCCCTGATCGGGTTCTACGTCGAAGAGATCGGCATGGATGCGATGAGCCCGTTCGAGGTGGCCAGCGGGTGCAATGTCGTGGAAATTGCGCGGCAATACCCCGGGCTTTGCCTGCGCGGCGGCATCGACAAGCGCGTTCTTGGCGCCGGGCGGTCCGAGATCGACGAGATGGTCGGGCGCATATTCCCGGCCCTGCGGGAACGCGGGGGCTACATTCCGATGTGCGACCACGGCGTGCCCGCGGAGGTGAGCTTTTCGAATTACCTCCACTACCGGCGGCGCTGCGTGGAGTTCGGAGAATAATCCGCAGGTTTTTTTGACGGACGCTCTACCGTTTTGGAGGCGGGGTCTGTGAGACGATCCTCAGGACCTGTTCCGTGACGGCGGGGGCGGACGAACCGGTCGTAGTGTCGTAGTTCGAACGGGAAAGCGGAATGACTTCCGTTCCGGTCTTGCCCGGATCAAAGGAAGGATCTCCGACCGGCACGGGGATGTCGAAGGCGGTGTCTCCCGTCGTTGTCAGATCCAGATCGTGATCGATAAACTGCCCCCATCCATAGACCCAGCTCGAGAGCAGGCGGTCGTTTGCAAAGGGCGTCGTGAGAAACGATACGGTGTTGCTGATGAGTCGCGCGCCGGGCCGCTTGGATCCGGCGGGACTGGAAACCCCGTCCTCATAAGCAGCCGGAGCGAAGCGCAGCAAATCTGCCCCGGCCGAGCCCCAGGCGGGGTGGAGAAGGTTGTTGCCTCTGCCATCCAAGGATGCAGGGGACACCGTCGGATTTATCGGGCCTGGACCTTGGAAAAGATCCGGTGGTAGCACGCTGGGTTTCGGGCGGAGCCCGGCCAGCGTCGTATCGGGATCGAAGAAGAAGACGTTGTCCTGGATCTTCGTGATCGTTGTGTTCCGTCGTATGATGTCTGACAAGCGGGTGGCCTGGAGGGCGGCAAGCTGCCGGCCCGCGAATGTCCGCTCATACCAATTGCGGTCGCCGTCGCGCGTCCGCTCAAACTGGTTCGCGATGATCCGCTGGAATGTGGGGCCCACGCTCGATCCACGCACGTGATCCTCCGCGAGACCGGCCACCCAGAGGTCCAGGGAATTCACATTGCCATAAAGCGAGACAAGTTTTGCCTGCAGCGCGGGGTTGCTGGTGATTTGAGCAAACGCGGTCACCGGTGGCAATCCATAGGCGCGCCGGACCGTGTTGTAGTCTGGCAGACCGTGGTCGCGGCCCCGTTGGATGTTCAACGAGGCGAGGTCCAATCCGCCCGCGCCGGGAGGCCCGAAGAGAAAGTCGCGCAGGCCTTCCACCAGCTGCGTGTCCACTTCCTGGGCATTGTCAGTGGCAAGGTATTTCAAGAGCGGGTCGGGGCCGGTCTCCTGGAGCGGCTTGGGATTGAAAAATGCCTGTGCAAGCGGCAGGCCGGCGCGGATTTCCTTCGCGTTGTTGTCAAGAAATTGGACCTCGTCGTTGATCAGTGTATGGCCGATTCGGAAGGCCCCGGTGGAGAATTCGGTGGCGATCCCGGCATTCACGTCCGGGTTGTAACCCGCGTAGGGCCGCACCACATTCGGGCCGAGAAGTGCGGGCAGGAACTCGCGGTAGGTGACCGCCTGGATTTCGGCCACGACCAGTCGGCGGGCCTGCTGGTAGATCTGCTCGTCGTTGAGCCCCCGGTTTGCTGTGGCGACCGCGGCGGCCAGCAGGTTGTGCTCCCGCACGAAGAGCGTGTGGATGGCCGTCAGCTCGAGGTTTTCGTTGGCCCGGATGTCTCCGGCAAGGAAGAGCTGGTTGTCGGGGAAAAGGTGCGCGTCGTTCGCGTTCGCCAGACCGCCGGTGTTCAGAGGCGGAAGATTTCCTGTGCTCGTTTTGAGGGTGCCTCCATTGAATGTTCGCAGGGCGTTTGCCCGGGCGGCGTCCGAGCCATAGACCATCGATGCATCAAGATAGGCGGAGATCTGCGTCGTCTGCTGCCTGGGATTTGGCGTGCTGGCGCGGAGAGTGAAGTCGTTGTTGCCGGGGACGAGCCGGACGGTTGCCGCAAAATTTCCGTTCGCATCGAGGGTGAGAGGGTTGCCATTGAGCGAGGCTGTAATCTGCGAGGGTCCGTAGATGTCATGGGTGATCCTGCCGCGAAGAACTGTTTGAGGTGCATTCACCACCGCTCCATTTGCTGGCGCGAGATCGGTGAAGGTTGCCGCAGGCGGAAGGGTGCCCGTGGCAGGCGGGGTGGGTGTTGCCACTGGCGCGGCACCGGCTTTGCGCAGGTCACGCTCGATGGTCCATCCATCCGCGAGGGTGTCGAAATCCACTTTCCACCACCACACATCGGCCGCCCGGACCGGTCCCTCCACAATTCTCCCGGCGGCATTCGCCTTCTGCTCCCCGGCATACGCTCCAGCCGTCGGCGGGTTCACCCAGACACGGGTTCTGTGACTTGTCACAATTCGGTCGCCTGGAGCAAATGCCTTGCTCGGTGGCTGGATCGGCGCGACGAAATTGTTCGCGTCCGCAAATCCATTCATGATCGTGAGCGCCAGCGGACCGGCGATGACAGCGGCTTTCAGGAAGGGTGTTTTCATGACTTCGATCAAAAACCGCCCGGCGGAAAAAGTTGCGCAAAAACTGATCCTGCCTGAAAACCCCACACAAATTCCGCGACAATGCGTCGGTCATGATGCAGATTTCCAGCATGTTCCGTTACCTGATAGCCATGTTGTTTTTTGTCATGTTCATGCCGTTCGCACGGGCATGGGATCCCTTGGGGCACATGCTCACGATGAAAATTGCGTATGATGGGCTGACTCCCAAGGCGCGCACGGAGTTGGACGCATCGGTTGCGCGGTTCAACGACAAGGAAAAGCCGGACGCACCCTATGACGCTGTGACGGCTGCGTGCTGGATGGACGACGCGCGGGCACGAACGAGGGAATTCAACGAGTGGCATTACGTCAACCTGCCATTCACGCACGAGGGGACGCCGCTGCCGGAGGGATCCCAACAGAAGCCGGATGTGGTCTGGGCGGCCGGGCAGTGCGAGGCCATCATCAAAGGCACTGCGCAGGAGCCGGGGGTTGAGCGCGATCAGGCGTTGGTGTCCTTGCTTCACCTCGTCGGGGATATTCACCAGCCGCTCCATGCGACGGAAAACCACGACATGGGTGGTAACCGCGCCCGCATCTCCAATCTCAAGGATGAAGAGGTGGACCTCCTTTTCTCGAAGGGCGGCAACCTCCATTTTTTCTGGGATAGCGCCTACCGCCGGGAGTTCAAGGACGGTGAAGTCACGGTTTCATATGCCACCCCCCTCTTTCCCCGCCAAATGCCGGTCACCGGTCACCGGGATGCCAGAAAGCTCGTGGATACCGAGGCAGCCGCACTCGAAAAAAAATATCCGGCCGCATCCTTCGGCGATGTCAAAAGTGGCGACCCGTCCTCGTGGGCTCTCGAGAGCCACGCTCTCGGCTACGACCTTGCCTACGGAAAGCTTCCTGACGGCAAGCCGGTCGTGTTGGACAAGGACTACGTTGAGGCTTCGCGAACTGTCGCCGAAAAGCGCATCGCGCTCGCGGGTTACCGAATCGCGGCGCTGCTGAATCAGCTGCTGGATCCGTCCGGGAAATAGGTCTTCCCCGGTTGCCGGTATGACCACATATATTCTGGATGGAATCTGGGGAGGTCATTCCCGCTGGGAGCGCCTTCGGGTTTCCATCGAAAAATCTATCGGCCCCTGCCGGATCTGGCGGTATGACAATTCGGGGCTCACCTCGCTCGAGGCGGCAGGTGCGGGGTTGAGGGAGGAACTGCACGGGACAAGCGGCCCACTCAACTTGATCGGCTACAGCATGGGAGGGCTCGTCATCCGGGAGTCCTTGCGCGAAGCGCACAGCCTGCCTGTGCGCCGGGCCGTTTTCCTCCACTGCCCGCACCACGGATCGCTGGCGGCACATGCTTTTGCGCTGCCGGCTTGCCGCGAGATGAGGCCGGGCAGCGGCTTCCTTGTTAGGCTGGATGAGGCGTCATGGAACATTCCCACCCTGGCGACCTGGTGTGCGTTGGACGCGGTTGTCGTGCCGGGTCAGTCTGCGCAATGGAAGAAGGCGACCACGACCCTCCAAAGTCCGGTGCCTGCTCATGCCTGGCCGGTGGTCTCGCCCTCGATCCACAAAGCCGTCATCCGGTTTTTGCAAGAAGGGCAGGGCCTCAAAGGTTGAGGAGAAATTGCGGAGCCAGCGGGACATTGATGGTTTTTCCTGATTGGGATTCCAATTCGATCGATCGGCCGGACGTTCCCTCCGTCAGAATCCTGTTTCCTGTCACCGGTTTTCTCCATAGGTTTTTCTGTTGATGTCCGAAGAGACCGCCATTCACAATTTGCGTCGCGACTATGATCGGGAGCCACTGGTGGAGTCCGACCTGGATCCCGACCCCGTGAAACAATTCCGGATCTGGTTTGAAGACGCCCGGCTGTCGGGGATTCCCGAGCCGAACGCGATGACGCTCGGAACAGCCGACAGGTCCGGGAACGTCTCCTGCCGCACCGTCCTGCTCAAGGCATACGATGAGCGGGGGTTTGTGTTTTTCACCAACTACGGAAGCCGAAAGGCGCACCAGATTGCCGGGAATCCCCGCGCAGCCGTTCTTTTTCCGTGGGTCGCTCTCGCCCGTCAGGTCGAGATCGCAGGTGAGGTGGAAAAGATCTCAGCCGCCGAGTCCCTGGCATATTTTGTGAGCCGCCCTTTCGGCAGTCGGCTGGGAGCTTGGGTTTCGGACCAAAGTTCGGTCATCTCGTCCCGGCAAATTCTCCAGGCGAAATACGAAGAGCTAAAGCGACGATTTGCCGGAGGAGAAATACCAAAACCTGAAGGCTGGGGCGGTTTTCGAATTGTTCCAGAACGCATCGAGTTCTGGCAGGGCGGGCGGGACCGCCTTCACGACCGCCTGGTCTACACAAAGTCCGATGGGGTCTGGACGATCTCAAGACTCGCGCCTTGAGGATCCGGCCCGCATCGGTTTCCTCAATGCTTCTTTCGGGTCAAAATGTCGAGCGCTTCCCCTGCGAGAAACAGCGAGCCTGTGATGAGTATTGGAGCCGCTTCTGCTACGGCCGCCTCGATTGCCTCCGGCAGGGAGGGAAAGACCTGTGCCGACACGCGGGTGGATTCCATTAGTTCCGCAGGATCGGAGCTTCTGGGGCTCGCCACGGGGACGAGATAAAACGATTCGGCGATTTCGCTAAGGATGGACAGCATTTCCCGGCAGTTCTTGTCCCTCATCGCCCCGAAGACGATTGTTGGTTTCCGAGCCCCGAAAACTGCCCGCCAGGTCTGCACAAGGGCGGCTGCGGCATGCGGGTTGTGCGATCCGTCCAAAACGATCCTGTCCCCAATCCGCTGGAATCGTGCCGGCCAGTTGACATCCCTGAGCCCGTTGGAAATAGCCTCGTCCCCCGGAGAAAATCCGGACTCGTGGATTGCAGAGACCGCCACGGCGGCATTCCATTTTTGATGCGGGCCTTGCAGTCCGACTTCTCCGGCATACGGCGTGTCCACAAAGATCATTGGGCTTTCGTATCCTGCTGCTTGGGTGCGAATCACCTCCGCTGCTTCCGGGGTCTGAGGTGAGGATACCACCGGGACGCCCGGTTTGATGATCCCCGCTTTTTCTCCGGCGATTTTTTGAATCGAATCCCCGAGCCACTCGGCATGGTCCATCGCGATCGGGGTGATGACCGAGACGACCGGAGTCACGGTATTTGTGGCGTCGAGGTGTCCGCCCATCCCTGTTTCAAGGACGACGATATCGCACTTCTCCCGGGCAAAGTGGGCGAGCGCAAGGGCGGTGGAGACCTCGAAGAACGTGGGGGAATGTTCCCAGCCCTTGCAGAAATCGTGGAGGCGGGTGAGCGTCTCCGCAGCCGCCGCCTTGGAGATCATGCCGCCGCTGATGAGCACGCGCTCCCTGAAATCGCAGAGGTGAGGGGAGGTGTAGAGTCCGGATTTGAGGCCGGACGTGCGGAATACTGAGTCCAGCATCGCGCAGACGGAGCCTTTCCCGTTGGTCCCCGCGACATGAATGATCCGGAGCCGGCTCTCCGGATTCCCGAGGTGACCGAGCAGGCGACGGGTGTTGTCGAGCCCAAGCTTGATGCCGAAAAGCTGTGTGCTGTTGAGCCACGCCAGCGACTCGTCGAACGTCACTTTGCGGAAAAGTAGCCGAGCAGGTCGCCCAGCGTTGAACGCATTTTTGAGCGATGGACTATGATGTCGATGAGCCCGCGCTTTTCCAAAAACTCCGCGGTTTGAAAGTCCGGCGGCAGGGTTTGCTGGGTCGTCTCGCGGATCACGCGCGGTCCGGCGAATCCGATCATGCTCCCGGGTTCGGCGATGATGATGTCGCCCAGCGAGGCATAGCTGGCCATGACCCCCGCCGTGGTCGGGTCGGTGAGCACGGCGATATAGGGAAGCTTGGCTTGGGCGTGAAGGGCGAGCGCGCCGCTGGTTTTTGCCAACTGCATGAGGCTCAGCATCCCTTCATACATGCGCGCTCCACCTGAGGCGCAGACCAACACGACCGGCATCCTGCGCTTGGTCGAGAGCTCGATGATGCGGGTGACCTTCTCCCCGACAACCGACCCCAGCGTCGCGGCGAGAAAATTGAAATCCATAACCCCCAGCCCGAGTGGGTGGCCTGCGATCTGCGCCGTGCCTGTGATGATGGCGTCCACCAGTCCGGTTTTCTCCTTGTAGCTGGCGAGGCGGTCGGCATAGGTCGCCACGGCTTTGAAATTCAGGGGATCCGACGACGTCATCAAGGCATCAATTTCCTGAAAGGATTCCGGATCCACGAGACTGGCGATGCGTTCCCTGGAGCCGAGCGTGAAGTGGTGGGCACACTTCGGACAGACGTGAAGGTTTTCGGAGAGGGTGAGGTTGTGGATGACCTCGCCACAGGTCGGACACTTTGTCCAGAGGCCCTCGGGCATTTCCCGGCTCTTGCCGATTCGGGCGCGCAGGATGGGTTTTTTGAAAATGGCCATATGTGTGTATTTTCTAGCCGCGCGCCGCGGTGAGCGCACGAACGGATCGCGCGCCGGCTTCTAAAAGGGCGGCGGCGCAGGCATCCAGGGTTGAGCCTGTTGTCAGGACATCATCCACCAGCAGGAGGTTCAAGTTCGTCACGTCAGTATTCTTGCCCGGAATGAATGCATCCCGCAAGTTTTGCCTTCGACCCTCCCGGTCCAATTGGGTCTGGGTCGTGGTGTAGCGGCACCTTGCCAGAGCGGGTAAAGTCCTGATCCCGCTGACCTGTGAGAGTTCCTGACTGAGGAGTTCTGCCTGGTTGAACTCCCGTTCCCTGAGCCGTCGTGGGTGGAGAGGGACAGGCACGAGGGCGTCCGTCGCCCAACCCTCCAGTCGCGGGTCGTCAAGCCCTTCCCTCATCCAGCCGGCAAGGATTCTTCCGAGCCAGAGCTCCTTTCCGTATTTCAGACGGTGAATCATTTCACGGACCACCCCGCTGCTGCGCAGCACCGCAATCGCGCAATCGAAATGGAAGCCCTCTCCATGGCAGTTCGGGCAGATGAAGGTCGGCATGTCACCCGGATACGGCTGGGAACAGACTTCGCACCGGGGCGGCTGGATTTTTTCAATACTTTGTCCGCAGGCCCGGCACAGGGGCTCGCTCTCGGGCACCGCGCAGCCGCATCCCCCACAATGTGAGGGGAAAAACAGCGTCCGGAACGGGTCAAGAAGAACGCCGGTAAGTCCTTGCATAGCCTAAATAGTAAGCTGCCACCGCCGACGTGAACAGCAGCATGCCCACGGGAATCAACCCGGTCGGGACCGCTCCGCTGACCACATTCGGCCCAACCCACGGCAGCAGCGCCTCCGGCGGCTTGATGTGGAACTTCGCCAGCCATTGCAGGCCCTGCTGCCCGATGATCCAGCCGGCATGCAGGCCGATGGGTAGGAAGAGCGAACGGGTTCGCACGGTGACAGACGCGAGGAGAATGCCCGCGAGGAGAAGGGACAATATGCCCCACCCGAGAAGTGGCCAGGGAGGCGCGCCCGAGAATGCCTGGGGAAGTTGCGCAAACCCGCTCAGCCAATCCACGGCTGGATCGGAGTCGGACTTCGCGACACGCAAAAAATGGACGAGGGCAAATGCCACCGAGGAGGCTAGCACCGCCGCCACTGGTTTCATGGAACGGAGGCAGAGGCCGAGAAGCACCCCCCGGAAAAGGAATTCCTCGAGTAGAGCCACCACGCCGGCAGTCGCTAAAATCCGGACGCCGGCAACGACCGGAAATCCTTTTTTTAAATCATAAACATCAAACGCCAGGTATCCCGCCGCCAGGGCGACAACGGGAATAATCGCGATGGCGATCCCTCCGAATAGATCTCTGCGCCAGAGCGGATTTATTTCGATGCCGAGTTCTCCGAGCCGTCGGATTCCGATCCATCGGAATGCCGGCCACAGCATGACCAGCGCGGAGACCTGGATGCAGCGGCTGAAATACCGGTGAAACGGGAAGCCATTCAGGAATGGCAAAACCCCTCGCTCTGCCAGCGCGGTCCCCACCCAATACAGGGGAGGGGAGACAAGGCATGCGAGCAGGATGACTCCGGAAAAGTAGGCCAGCACGCGGAGGATGGCGGGATTTGATTTCACGTGCACGACGGTATGCGGTATTTTCGGCCGCGATGCGAGACGTTTGGAACACCGAATCCCTGGCCGCTTTGGACAAGGCCCATTGCTGGCACCCCTTCACCCAGATGAAATCCTGGTGCGCGGACGAGCATGAGCCGCTCATTCTTGTCGAAGGCGAGGGGGCGGTTCTCCGGGACAGCCGCGGTCGCGAATACATAGACGGCAATTCCTCGATCTGGACAAATATCCACGGCCATGGGCATCCGAAAATCACCGCGGCCATCCGCGAGCAACTCGCGCGCGTGTCCCACGTTTCCTTCCTCGGGTCAACTAACCCGCCTGCTGCGGAGTTGGCCGGACGCCTCGCGGGGCTCTTTCCTCCTCAAGCTCTTCCCCGCGTGTTTTTCAGCGACGATGGTTCGACCGCAGTCGAGGCTGCGATGAAAATGGCGATCCAGTTCTGGCAGTTGAGCGGAGTGCCGGAGCGGAAGCGCTTCGTCGCTTTTGATCAGGCATATCATGGGGATACGGCCGGCGCCGCGAGCCTCGGCGGCATCGGGGCATTTCACGGACGGTTTGCAGGCCACCATTTTCCTGTGGACCGGATCGCCGATCCCGAGGACCTCGACGGGCTCGCGCATGAAGAGATCGCGGCGGTCGTCATCGAACCGCTCATTCAGGGAGCTGCCGGAATGCGCGTCTGGCCAGCCGGGCTTCTGCGGCGCCTGCGCGACAAGTGCGACACGCTCGGGACGCTCCTGATCCTCGACGAGGTTCTGACTGGCTTCGGGCGCACGGGAACGATGTTTGCCTGCGAGCAGGAAAGTGTGACACCGGATTTCCTGTGTCTTGCCAAGGGCCTCACCGGGGGATGCCTTCCTCTCGCGGCCACGCTCACGACCGGGAGAATATTTGATGCTTTTCTCGGAGAGTTCGCGGAGCAAAAAACCTTCTTCTACGGTCATAGCTATACCGGTAATGCGCTCGGCTGTGCTGCGGCCCTGGCGAGCCTTGACGTCTTCCGCGAGGAACGGGTTCTGGAACAGCTGCAGCCCAAGATTGCCACGATGGCAGGGCTGCTTGCGCAACTGGCCGATCAGGGGGTCGTTTACGAAATCCGCCAGTGCGGATTCCTGGCCGGGATCGAGGTGAGAGATCGCGATGGGAAAGCTTTTCCGTGGCAGGAGCGAAAAGGGGGTGCGATCTGTGAAGCTGCGAGGAAGCATGGACTTCTCACCCGCCCGGTTCTCGACACCATCGTTCTTATGCCTCCGCTTTGCACGACCGAGAGCCAACTCCAAACGGCCGTATCCGCAATCGGCTTCGCCATTCAAGAAGTTTGCGGCGGTCGCTAAACTGCGGGCTGGACAGTCTGCGCCTCAGAGGTTCTCTCCGGCCGATAGGCCTGAAGAAACTCCTCGAAGACCTGAACCGCGCTGCTGCGGGGAAGCTTTTGGCTTTGATCCTCCATCTCCAACCGCTCGGAGCGATCTGCGATGTCGATCCTCACCTTGCCCTGCATGAGAAGTGGGATTACGAGCCCGTAGATGTCATCCTTGATATGGCCTGCGTCGAACAGCTCGTTGAGCTTTGCGGACAGTGTTGTTGCCGTCTCCTCGGTTTCCGCGGAACCATCAGGCAGGGACTTTTTCAGCCGGAGGTTGATCTTGTCAGATGGAATCAGGGGCTGCATGGGGAACAACAAACATATTACGAGTTCCGGCCCAACTCGCAACGGAGAATATCACTCCCCTTACGGAGCCCCCTGCTTTTCCTTGGCTTCGCGGGATTTTCCCTGCTAGTTAAGATACTTGTGAAAGGACACCTTTCAGGCATCCGCTTCCGAGACCTTCTACGACGTTGAAAACCTCCGCGCTGGCCTCCGATCCCCGGACGATCGTTCTGTTCGGAATTCCATTTCACGACCTGACGATGTCAGAAACGCTGGACTGGATTGACCGTCTCATCTCGCAACGCCGTCCAGCATACCTCGTTACCGCCAATCTTGATTTTGCCGCGCAAGCCAGCGAGGATGTGGAACTGCAGCGAATCCTCGTCGAGGCTGAGCTGGTTCTCTGCGATGGAACCCCGCTGGTTTGGGCGTCGCGGCTCACCGGGAAGCCTCTTCGGGAGCGCGTGGCCGGTTCGGATCTGGCCCCCTGCCTCGCCGCCCATGCAGAAAAAATGGGCTATCGGATTTTTCTGCTTGGAGGCGAGATCTCCAGCCTCGAAGGAGCCGCAAAGAACCTGCAGAGCAGGTTTCCGGCCTTGCCTGCGATCCGCTTCTTTTCGCCGCCGTTCGCTCCCCTCCACGAGTTCGACAACCAGGAAATTCTCCGCGAAATTCAAAAGGCCAAACCGGATATCCTGCTCGTTGCCTTCGGCTGTCCCAAGCAGGAAAAATGGATCTACATGCACTACCGGAAGCTCGGAGTGCCGTGCTGTATCGGAGTGGGCGCGACCATCGATTTTCTGGCGGGCAAAGTTTCCCGGGCTCCTGCCTGGGTGTCGAAAACCGGCCTGGAGTGGATTTATCGAATGCTTCAGGAGCCGAGGCGACTGGCCGGGAGGTATCTCAAAGACGCGTATTTTTTGTTCAGGCAAAGCTTCCGCGAGAGCCGTGCCATCGCTGCCGGTGGATCCGGGGCGATCGAAAATTCCCAGCCGGGGTCCGCAGGCTCGGCCGACGGGCTGGAAATCATCCACTGGCATGGTTCTCTGACTGCCGGCCATGTTGAGGCGTTCGCCATGCCCTCGCTTGATAAATCGTTCATCATCGATCTCTCGCGGGTGACAAAAGTGGACAGCCGTGGGCTCGGGGTCATGTTGCGATTGATCCGGCGCGCGTGGGCCGGGGAAGTGGCGGGATGCTTTCTCGCTCCATCGCACGCGGTGCGTCTGGTGGTCGAAGTTACGCGCCTGGACAGAATCCTCCCTCTTGCTGCCACCTTGGCGGAAGCCAAGATCCATATCGCCAAGGATGCGGCTGTGGTCCGTCTGCGCCCCGTGGCCGGGGAGGGGGACGGGGTGTTGCTGTTCACCCTGCCTTCTCGCGTCTCTGCCGACGTTGCCGAGAGCTTTGGGCAGGCGGTGCGCAATGAATGGGAGGAGCGGCCCTCCGCGAATGAAATGGCACTGGACTTCGGGGAAACCCATTTCATCGACAGCTCCGGCCTGGGTTTTTTAATCCGCTGCCACCGCATGGTCACCCAGCGCGAGGGGAGTCGCCTGCGTTTGGTGAATTTGCGCGACAATGTTCTCAACGTCATCAAAATCGCAAAGCTCCAAGGGCTCCTTCTGCAGGAGAACCTGAAATAGAGCCACGGCAACAGATCGCCCCCTTCCCTTGGGCCGCGCACTTTGAAAAACGGATCGAAGCGCGGGAGCACCGTTACTCACTTGGTCGGCAACCTGAATTCCTGCCTTCCAACGTTCTCCCACCATACCGCTTCCAGCCTGGTAAATCGGCAGCTGAATCGCTTCAAAACCGCTCCGCAAAAAAATCTGATATTTTTTGTTGACCGTTTTTAAAAATCAGCGTATGCAATAGGTTGTTAACTGAAACCAACACATATAAAACTCAAATAAAACTCAATGAAAACATCATCAAAAAACAACTGGTTGCTGATCGGATTTTTCCTCGCGATTATGCCCCTAGGCTATGCCGCTGAGGATGGGGCAAAGATATCAGAGGATACGAAGGTTACCGCCAAGACAGAGGTCTCAAGTAATGAGAGTAGCGCAGAGCAGGTCAAGGCAGAGCAGGTCAAGGCAGAGCAGGTCAAGGCAGAGCAGGTCAAGGCAGAGCAGGTCAAGGCGGAGCAGGTCAAGGCGGAGCAGGTCAAGGCGGAGCAGGTCAAGGCGGAGCAGATTAAAGTCGTATCCGACAAAAGCGACTCTGAGAAACAGGTGAAAGGTTCGGACAAGTGGGCGCTTTCTAAATCCGCTCCTGCTGCCCCGGCACCACCGTTCTTCGCATTATTGGCCTTTGGCGCCGTTGTAGGGATTCGGGGGCTGCAAAAACGCTGCGAGGCGCAGGTCGAATCCTGACGCTTTCGAGCAGAACGCATCGTCACATAATCCGGTAAATATTCAAAACTCATGAAATCAATCTTATTGCAAAACAAACGCGGGATCCGTTCCGGGTTATCGCTTTCAGGAATTCTTCTTGCGATGTTGTCGCACAGCTACGGATCTTCGATGGTAACCGTTTCGGAGAGCCCAAATTCATTCACTTCCAGTCTTTCGGGAACCTCTCTGTATGACTTCAACTCGCTAAAGACCGGATTGAACAAAAATGTGGGTTGGAACGGTGTAGGGACGTTCGACCAGATCTATGTGATTCCGGCGGACCAGTACGGCGGGGCGCCGAGCGCCACCGCACCAAAGGGTTCGAACTATTCGGTTCAGGGCATCGGAAGTCCGGTCAAGGCGACCACGTTGACATTGAACACGCCCAGTTCGTATTTCGGGTTCTACTGGTCGGCAGGAGACAGTGCAAACATGCTGCAGTTCTACAGCGGGAACAAATTGGTGGGGGAGTTCACGACAAAAAACCTGCTCTCCAACTTGCCGGGCCAGTATTACGGGAATCCGCTGAACAGGTCCCAGAACAAGGGAGAGCCGTATGCATTTATCAACTTTTACGGAGACCAGTCCACGCATTGGGACAAGATCGTGCTGACGAATGCGAGCAGCTCCGGCTTTGAGTCCGACAACTACACGTCGCGGGTGCAGGCTTGGACTGCGAAAGCCGACGGGGCGATCAACGGGCGGCCCGTGGTGGTGGTTGACGGGGCGAAAGTGACGGCAGTCAGTGCGATTCCAGAGAAGTGGTCATTTTCTTCCAAGGCACCGGCAGCACCCGCACCTCCGTTTTTTGCATTGCTGGCCTTCGCGGCCGTCGTGGGGCTTCGGGGGTTGGGATCCAGAAAAAGCGGCACCCAGGGGGCGTCCTCGTTTTGACCGGATATTTTCCGGCTTGTAAATGGCGCTCCGCGCATGAAGTAATTCCGCATCGTGCCTGCACAGCCCCCTGATCTCGAAACTCACGGCTTCCGTGGCTGGAGGGGTCTCCTGCCTTTGGCGCTGGTAGCTCTGCTGGCGCAGCTTTCTCAGGCCAAGGATCTTTTCGGCGGTGTGATGCGGCCGATTGTTCTCACGCTTGTGAACGCGGCGGGAATCTCCGCCTCCGATCACGGGGACAATCTTTCAATTGGAAATCTGGAGGTTCCGTGGAGCCGCGATTGCGCGGGGCTGAACCTCCTCATCATTCTTCTGGCCGTTGCGATCTGGGTGAACCGGAATGAGTCGCCAGGGTTTGCCTACTGGGTGCGGATTGCCGCAATGATCCCCGCAGCCGTGTTCGCGAATGTGGCGAGGATCTTCACCATCATTGCCTACCGCCACTTTTTTTACCCGGAGATCGAGAGCCCGCAGCTTCACTATTTTATCGGCCTCCTTTGGCTCGTGCCTTTTGCGATGCTGGTGATGCCGAAGGACTCCCGTCCGTGGATGGCCCATGTTTTTGAGCTGCTGCACACGGCGTCTGTTGTCGCGCTGCTTTCTCCCATGGTCGATGGCCCGGGTGGAATCGGACTGTCTATCGCGGTCGTCTTCGGGCTGGCACACTGCCGGTTTCCGGCGCGTGTTTCGATTCCGCGCCTTGCGGCTTTTGCCGCGTGGCTAATAGCCGCCGCTGCGATTACCTGGGCAGGCGTCGAATCATTCTGGATGCCATGGCTTCTGGTCTGCCCGCTTCTCGCCGATCCAGCCTGGGTGCTGCGGCCGGCGGGCGCGCTGCTGATTCTCGCATCGCATCCGATGTTCGCACTGATTCGCGGTGGCGAAGCGGTCACATGGCTTGGCATTTGCCTGGCGGCATGGAACCAATTCTCCCCCGTGCCTCCCCCACGGGTTTCAAACGGGAAGGAATCTCCACACGGAACCCTCGTGCTGTGCATGGCTGCGGGAATCCTCGCGTTTGTTCTTCCGTTTCTCTCCTCGAGCTTTTTCGGAACGGGAATCGAAAAGCTTCTGCCGCCGGATGGGGTCGAAAAAAAGGAAATTCCAGGAGCGGGTTTTCAGCTCCGCCTTCCGGGCCAAAGCGACGACATCGGGCTCTTCTGGTATATGCCGAGCGGGAAGCAACGCCATCACACGCTGAGGATTTGCATGAAATACCGGGGGATCGATCTCAGCCCGTCGAGCAAGGATGGGGATGTGCTGACGGATGGCAATCTTTGGATGCGGGAGTTTTTTTTCGAAGATGGAAAGCTTCTGGATTCCCACATCGCCTATGTGATCAGCACGCTTGGTCCGGGAAAATCCGCCGGAGTTCACCTGATATTCGTGGGCACAAAAGCTTCCATGAGCGCCGGCGAATTTGACACTGCCACCAGGGACCTGGCAGCCCGCCTTGTGTTCCCGGACCTGGCGGTCCGGACTGGAGCGCGCTGACAAACCCGGAGATGACATGGCTGAGATAGGAGTGGACGTTTTGATTCTGGAGCCGGACGAGGATGCCGCCGCTGCAATCGGCGCAGCCTTGCCGGCACGCCTTCATCGCGCTTTTGTGAATTCCATTCCGGAGGCGGAGGATTTCATGAACTGCAACCAGCCCCGGCTATTCCTTTGCGCCGATGATATGCCCGGCGAGACAGGTTTGATGTTTCTTGCCCGCACCGAGCAGCGATGGCCCGGGATGAAGCGGGTGCTGGTGGCGGCGGATCTGGATGGAGAACTGTTTTTCCACGCCATGAGGGAGGTGCGGATATTTTCGTATCTCAGCAAGCCGGTGGACCGTGGCGAGTTGATTCGAACGGTTCATCATGCCCTCCTTGACCGAGGAGCCGGAGCGGAAACAAGCCACGATAAGAGTCCTGAAGGACCTTCAGAAATGCCGCAGTGGCTTCGCCTCATTCTCGTCGCGGTGGCCACCACGATCGGAGGACTTGTTGTTCTGGTGGTTCTCCTGTCTGTGTTTGGCGTTTGCTACGAGGCCAAGTCACTTGCCGGCGTCGATGTTTTTCCTGGCTGGCACCTGGTGGATCTCCTTCGCCGGTAAACCAACCGCCTGGCCGTTGCGCTTGGCCCATGTGACCAGAGCCGTGAGTTTTGGAGAATCGGCAGGCTCATCATCAAAATACTGCATCGTGCCCCAGCTTCCCCACTTCGACCATTTTGAAACGGATGAGAAATGGCAGAAAAGCGACCCGCCCGCTCCCTGCCATCCTTCGAGCATCCGGTTGTAGATGGTGCCCATGCCGGGATCCGAATTGGCGGCCATGAACAGTCCGGTGAGCGCCGAGTTGTTCTCTGCACCCCGGATGCCGACCAGGTGCTGCCCGCCTTCATAGGCGATGAGATCCAGGCCGTGCGAAGCAGCCAGCTCGCGGAACTCCCTCATGGAGTCGAGAGCCTCCGGGAGAGATTGGGATCGCAGGCGGTCGAGCACCTGCGGGACATCCCAGTGCTCGACCACATCGGCGGTAAGCGGATTGTAGCGGTCTGAGGTTTCTCCGACGAGGAGGCCGACATACGGTGCGATCGCGAGGGCGTCCGCGTGGCCTGACGCTTTCTCGAAGTCCAGAAGTTTGCGTGCCATGAACGTGTTGCCTGATTGTGCGGGCAGGACCCGCGCCAATCGCTTTCGGCCGCCGAAGACCTGCTCAAAGATCCGGAAGATTTCCACCGACCGCTTCGAGGTGTAGAGCCATGCGGCCTCCCATGGTTCCTTGGCGAGACCAAGGGAGAGTCCCTTTTCAGCGGCATACTTGTTCTGCTCAAACCCGGGATTCCATACCTCATTCGAATATTCGATGTGGGCTTTCAGCGAGGGATCGAGATTTTCGGAAACCATGGCGGCGAAACTTCTGACAAAATCATCGCTCGCCATGTGGGGGATGCAGAACCAGGGGTCGGCATGCAGGCGGTTGCTCAGGTCGATCAGAAGTTCCAAAGGCACCCCGCGACCGGCGAACGTCGAGTCGCTCAGCCGCGGACGGTCGGTCCATGTGCGGATGGCGGAATTATTGGTGGCCATGAAATCCATGAAGCGGATGCAGGCCACTCCGCGCCATCGTCCAAGGAAGAGCGGGTTCCACGGGTTGGACGACCACGACTTTTCGAAGCCCGGCATGATGACATGAATGTCTCGGACAGGATCCCTCGGGTCCGTTTCCAGGATGCTGAGATGGAGGTCGCCTTTTCTGGAATCGAGCGAAACCACCATCCTGCCTGGAGCTTCCTCAGAGACGCCAGTGGCCGATGCCCCGAAGCTCAGTTTGCCCCGGCCCTTGTAGAGAACGGTATAGTTGCCCGAAGGCCATGGATGGCCGCCAAAAGAGATCAGCGGAGACTCAGCCCAGGCGCCTTCGTTCAGCCAAGTGGGATACCCGTTTTCGTCCAGATCAAGGGCCGGGCCTGTTCCGAAGGGGAGCCCCTTTTTCTGGGATGTCCAAGCCCTGGAAAAATGCATGAGATCTACGAATGGAAGCTCCGTATTCCAATCGCACGGGCCGGCGAGGTTGATTCCGAGTCGTGGCCGGGGCTTGCGTTCCGCTCCGGTGGCGACGGAGAGGATGCCGACCGACAGGCAGGCAACAGCGGCCAGCGACAGGCCGAAGAGGATGCGCCGCCGGGGTTTTGGCGCTGAGGTTTCAGGCATGGCGTTTTGAGGGAATAGAGAATAGGAGCTGCAGGTGGTAGCGCTTGCAGAACGCATAAAGTACCACCGGGCCGGCAAGTCCGACTCCGATCCCTCCCGCGAGGTGGAGCGCGGTGCTGTGAATTCCCACCGCAAGGAGCATCTGGCGGAAACATGAAGCAAAAATCGTGTGTGCGACAAAAATTTCCAGGCTGAGCACTCCCAGCGTTGCAATCCCGGCGGCTGGCCTCCAGCGGGCAAGACATCCGGAGAGGGCGACGCTTGATAATATTCCAACCGCCGCCAGCGGGACGATACAGCCGGCCAGGCCCGAAACATGAAAAAATACGGCGACGGCGATAAGAAAATAGCCGCCAACCGCCGCGGTAGCGGATACGACCGTGCGTGCCGCAGCTATCCTGTCGATCCCTCCAGTAAACGAGACAAGAATTCCGAGAGCCAGATAGGGGATGTTGATCCACATCTGATAGATGACCCCCCACGCGCCGTAGTTCACTCCGAATGCCAGCGAGAGATTGAGGGCGAATGCCAGCGCAATGAACCACTGCCAGGACCCGCCCGCCTTCCGCCAAGTCGCGTAAAGCACAAGGAGCAGAAAGAGGACATACAAGAACCAGAACTGCATCACGGGTCGGAAAATGATCGTCCAAAGATCCGCCCAGGCGAGCGTCGAAGCCCCCGTGAGATGACGGAACCCTTCCTGGATGATCGTCCAGACGAAATACGGCCACATGATCCTTCTCGCTTTGCCATCGATGAATTGTTCGAGAGATCCACGGCACGAGTGCTCGACGAACAATCCAGCGAGAAAAAAGAACAGCGGCATGTGAAATGCGTAGATCCACGCATCGGCAAATTCCCAGCCTGGAACATGAACAGGTGTCTTCTGCAGCCCGCGGAGCGTATGGCCGACAACCACCAGAACGATTCCCACTCCTTTGGCGTAGTCGACCCAGGCGATGCGCGAAGGATTTTCCGGACGGGAAGCATTCACGGTGCTATCGCATGCTGCGTAATCGACGCAGGGCAATGGTTCCGGCGACCGCACAGGGGATGAGGGTTCCGATGCCCGCCCCGATGATTTCCCAATGCGGTTCCACCCGCCCGGACATCGTTCGCAATAGCACCACGGAGAGCCCGGCATAAACACCGAATACCAGCGTGTAAAGACCGGTCTGCCGCAGCATGTCGTCCCGGCGTAACGGCACCCACCGAAGCAGGACGAGATGCGCGATGAGCGATCCCGTAGCGATGCCGAGAATAAATCCCGGCAGTCCCGCAACCCAATAAGCAGGGACTGCAATTCCATATCCCAGCGTGGTGAGCAGGTTTGAAATGAAGAGCGCGCGGGGATGCCCGAGCGCGAGAGGCACCCGCTCCATCGAGGACAGGACGATCGTGAACCAGACAAGGATTGCCAACCACTGTGCCACGACGCCTGCTGTGGCGTAGCGTGGATCATACAGCAGCCGGAAGAATGCGGGCGCCGAAATCGCAAATCCACACACCAGCGCCCCTCCTGCCAAAAGGATCAGCCCGCGAGCCCGGATGCTCTGCCCCACGAGCGTCACCGGATCGTCCTGGCTCCTCGAAAGGATCGGGAACAGGACGGTATGGCTCAGGCGCGTGGATACCTCGATCCCCACGCGGGCGAACGTCAGCGCGATGCTGTAGATTCCCAGTTCCTGCAGCGTGAGCAGTTTTCCGAGGAGAATCCTGTCGAGGCTGCCGGCCAGAAACGCCACGATCGTGCCGAGAAAAATCCATTTCCCGAAACGCATCAAATCCTTTGCAGCGGCGGACTCCCACGCGAACCGGTTTCTCATCGGTCGGTTGAGGATGTGGCTCATCGGTAGCCGGACTATGCTGTAGAACAGCCAACCGCCGACCAGCGCCCAGACACTTGGAGCGAGCCACGCCCATACGATCATCGCGATCACCGAGACGAATTGAGGGACCAGCTCGAGCATCGTTGCCTTTCCGACTTGGAGATGGCGGTTGAGCGAAAAGACGGCGGTGGAGTTGAAGCCGCCAAGAATGGACGAAAGCCCGATCACCGGCAGGATATAGAGAAGGTCTTTTGCGAGCGGATCGTTCTGGCCGAAGAATGCGGATGTCGGCCAGGCAAGCACGCATGTGAAAATCCACAGCCCAAATCCTCGCAGCACCTGGATCGTCCACGCTGTGTCCAGAAACGTCGGATCGTCACCGCGGCGGTTCTGGATGATGCTGGGACCGATGCCGACCTCGGAAAACATCTGCAGCCCCTGCATGAACACGGTCACCAGCGCCATCACGCCGAAAGCCGCCGGAACGAGCATATGAGCGAGAACCAGGTTGCTCCCGAGACGAATGACCTGCGCCCCGCCGTAGCCGAAAAGCGTCCAAGCCGACCCGGCAAGGGCTTTTTTTCGTGTTTCCGGTGCGGCCATCAGATCACGCGGGTTGCGGGCATCGGATCGGCCGTCCGGATCGCTTCTTCAAGTCCCGTCGCCGAAAACGCCGCAGGAGAAACGAGCAGGGACGACAGGCCGCCCGCCGCGACCATCAGGACGGGATTGAAGAACGCATTGAAAAGGCTGTCAGCCATAAAAAGACAGAGACATATCGCAAAAGCCGTCGCCGGTGCCACCAGCGGATCACCGAGACGGCGTGAGGGAATTTTCCAAAAAAACAGGAATGGCGCGAGAAGAATACTTGCGCCGAGGGCGGTGAGCCCGAAGAGCCCGTTCTTTCCAAGCGTGAGGATCCACATCCCGTCGGGCACGGAAATAAACCTCCCGTTCTCATCGGTGACGAACGAGCGCTGGTAGCCGGCCCATCCGAAAACCGGGCGCAGACGGGCTTTCTCGACGAGAAGATTTTCGTTGAAAAGCCGGAAGGAAAGCGACCCGACCCGCTCCTCGTTTCCGGTCAGCTTTTTGGAGGCCTCGATCAAATGCTGGCCGTCCCATGCTCCCGTGGCGCGCAGGTTCATGTAGGCCAGGGGAAGAATCAAAAGCAGAAGCAGGGGGATCTTCGTCCGCAGCATCACGGCCGCCTGGAACATGGCCAACGCGAGCACACACAGCATGAGCGCCCCCGAGGAACGCGAGATGACCAGGATGACCGAAAGGCCGGCCACAGCCGGAAACAGCGGGATGTTCAACCACGGAACCACGCGCACGATGGATTTGCGCAAGAAGAACACCCACCCCATCACCACCGCGGACGCATTGTAGATGGCCAGTTCCAGACCGTGCTTCATAAAGACCGACGGCCGGTAGCCCACGCCCCGCTTCGTCTGGCTGAAGTCGTGAGGGTAATAACCGTAAAAAATAATATGAAACTGCGGGCTGATGACCATTTCGATCAATGCGAGCGGGGCGACGACCAGCGCCCCGATGAACATCCCCAAACCCAGCTCCTTCAGCCCATCATAGGTTCCAAAAT
>CAZSDC010000014.1:0-33855 GCA_964605515.1 uncultured Chthoniobacter sp. | reverse complement strand
GTATGACGCCACCGTCCCCGGCACCGCCCTGACCACACTCGTCCAACAAGGCGCATATCCCGACCCGCTCCACGGGCTCAACAACATGCTCATCCCCGACCTCGCCACCAAATCCTGGTGGTATCGGGTGGAGTTCCCCACGCCCGCAGCGTGGAAGGGCCGCAACGTCGGGCTAACTACCAAGGGAATCAACTACCACTCCGAGATCTGGCTCAACGGCCGCAAACTGGGCAATACCAGCGGCGCCTTTATCCGCGGTCAGTTCGAGGTCGCTTCAGCGCTTGCTGCGGAGGGCAACAACGTGCTCGCTGTCCGAGTCTGGCCGCAGCCCCACTATAACAGCCACGGTTGCGGAGACGAATCGATCGCGGCCGGAGCCGGTCCGAACGGCGGGGACGGCACGCTCGATGGCCCTTCATTTTTTTGCACCGATGGCTGGGACTGGATCCCCACCATCCGCGACCGCTGCACGGGCATCTGGCAGGACGTCGTTCTGCATCCCACCGGCTCGGTGAAAATAGGTGACCCGCAAGTCGTGACCACCCTGCCCAAGCTCCCCGACCTTTCCGTTGCCGAGGTGGCGATCACCTCGGATTTGCGCAACCTCACGCAGAAGCCGCAGACCCTCACTGTCGAAGCCAGGATCGCCGGTGCCAAAGAGAAAAAATCCATCACCCTAGCTCCCGGTGCGACCGATACGGTGAAATTCCATCTGACCATTCAAAATCCGAAGCTTTGGTGGCCGAACGGCTACGGCGAACCGACTCTGCACGATTTTACCCTGACGGTTGCGGACGGTTCCAATCGCGAGTCTGACCGCTTCACCCAGCGCGTCGGCTTGCGGCAGGTCGACTACGAATACCTCCCTTCGCCCAAAGACAACCCGACAAACAATCCGCTTGTCGTCAAAGTCAATGGCAGGCGCATTTACGTGCGGGGCGGCAATTGGGGAATGGATGACGCCCTCAAGCGTTCTACCACCGAGCGACTCGAACCGTATTTCCGCCTCCACCGCGACGCTCATTTCACGATGATCCGGAACTGGTGTGGTCAAAACACCCAGGAAAACTTTTATGAGCTTGCCGACAAATACGGCCTTCTCGTCTGGAACGATTTTTGGCTCTCCACCACGAGTTACAACAATCCGGCCATCGACGCCGAACGCTTCCTGGCCAACGCGGAGGACATCATCAAACGCTTCCGCAACCATGCCTCGATCGCTGTCTGGTGCGGGCGCAACGAAGGGTTTCCTCCACTCTGGATCAACGAACCGCTAACCCGGCTCCTCTCGACGCTCGATGGCACGCGCGCATACATCCCCCAATCCACAAACCGCCAATTCCTTCTCAAGAGCGGCCCATGGGCGATCCAGGAGCCCGATTACTACTACACGAGGACGCACGGATTTTCCACCGAGTTGGGCGTAAACTCGGTGCCGACGGCTGACGCCATGCGGGCTATGCTCGACCCGAGCCAGTATTGGCCTGCACTGGAGCAGGATGCCTGGGCGTATCACGATTTTCACAGCAACGACAACGGATCGCGCGCTCCCTACCTCGCCGAATCGGAAAAACGTTACGGCGTCGGGCAGAACCTCGACGACTTCATCCGCCGCATCCAGATGCTCAACTACACCCAGCACCGGCTGATGTTCGAGGCATGGAACGCCAGCCTGTGGAACCCCAGCACCGGACTGTTCCTCTGGATGACCCACCCCGCATGGCCGAGCACCGTCTGGCAGGTCTATTCGAGCGACTACGACACGCATGCCGCCTTCTACGGCTGCAAGAAAGCCTGCGAACCCGTCCATGTGCAGTGGAACCTGAACGACGATTCCGTCTCGGTCGTCAACAACCCGGAAGTCCCGCTGGAGAAGGCCACGCTCAAGCTCAAGGTCATCGGGCTCGACGGCGCGACGTTGGGCGAATCCACCGCCCTGGTCAACGTCGCCGCCAACAGTGCGGAGCGGGTCGCCAAGGTTGCCTGGGCCGACTTCACCGCCCAGCCCGTGCAATTTCTCAAACTCGAACTGCTCGACCGAGACGGCAAACTCGTTTCGGAAAACTTCTACTGGCACTCCCAAAAACCAGAGCAGTTGCAGGCAATCGAGGGTCTGCCCAAAGTCGGGCTGTCCGGCTCGGTGCGCTTCACCACGCAGGGCGGAGAAACCATCGCAGCGGTGGACTTGACCAACCCCTCTCAATCCGTCGCGCTTATGACCCACCTCTGCCTGCGCAACGCGGACACCGGGACGCGCATCCTGCCAGCTTATGCCAGCGACAACTACGTTTCCCTTCTGCCCGGCGAAAAGAAAACGGTCACCATCCGCTGCGCGACAAAAGATGCCGCGAAAACCATGGCCGTCTCGCTGGAAGGCTGGAATATCACCCCGGCCACCCTGCGGGAATAGCAGCTTGTTTGGAGAGACCGTATTGGTCGCCTATTTACGAACATGACATTTCGAGCAAAGGTGCTTTTTCAAGATGACGTTACCTTCAGAACATGAAAATCTTCCTCCTCAACTCTATGAGCATTGCTAAATATTCAGCCGCCCTCGTTCTCTCCCTTCTGGTTCTTGCCTCTACCAGTCTGACGGCCGGCCGCACCCCCGCGGATGCGGTCACACCGGTGGAAAACAGCCGCCACACAAAATTTCTGGAAGAAATCCACCAGAGGAATGGGAATATCGGCCTTGTTCTGATCGGCGACTCCATCACGGATTTCTGGCCGGGCAAAGGCAAGGACTCCTATGCGGAGTTCGCGGCTTGGAACCCTCTCGATTTGGGAGTCAGCGGGGAGCACACTGAACATGTGCTCCGACGGTTGCTGGACGGCG
The DNA here is from genome assembly GCA_964605515.1 of uncultured Chthoniobacter sp. GTDB lineage: Bacteria > Verrucomicrobiota > Verrucomicrobiia > Chthoniobacterales > Terrimicrobiaceae > QYQL01. The sequence goes on along the minus strand of CAZSDC010000014.1, from coordinate 31,019 downwards.
AACTCGACGGTTACAAGGCCAAGGCGATCATGATCATGATCGGCACCAATAATATCGGCCACTGTGCCGATGAAAAACCCGAGTGGGTCGCGGCCGGAATCAAAAAAATCGTCGAGACGGTCAAAGAAAAACAGCCGCAAGCCAAAATCCTCCTGCTCGCGATCTTCCCTCGTGGCGCCACCGCCGATGACAATCAAAACCAGCGAGTGATCGAAACCAACAAACTGCTTCCCTCCCTCGCGGATAACAAAACCGTTTTCTTCATGGATATCGGCAAGATCTTTCTGGATGACCAGGGCAACGTGAAAAAAGAGTTGATGCCCGACTTCCTCCATCCCAACGCGGATGGCTACAAACTCTGGCTGGAGGCCGTGAAGCCGAAGCTGTCCGAGCTGATAAAATAGCTTCCAACCGGGAGGACATGCGCCGGCACATTTGGGATTGGCCGGACCTAATGCGCGGATTAACGAGGCCCACCCCGGTGGAGCACCCTGCCACCAGATCACGCTAACTGCACCTTCCCTGAATGGTATGGATCAGGCAGCAATTCAAGGATATGACATTGCGAGTGTGTGCACTTCTCAAAGAGGGTATTATCTTTCAGATTAAATTGCTCGATTCCCCAAACGCATGAAATCCCCTATCCCCTCAGTGCTCGCTGCCTTGGCCTGCGCCTCGGGAAATTTCAGCTTCGCGGCCGAGGGACCTGCCACTGGCGTGCCTGAATGGGGGCTGGGACCATTCACACGGCCCGCCGATGCCCAGCCGGTCATCAAGCCGGACCCGGCATCGGTTTTCAACTGCCCGATGCGGGAAGCTCCGGTGCAGTGGGAGGCTACCCACACATTCAACCCCGCCGCCATCGTCAAGGATGGGAAGGTCTATGTCCTCTACCGCGCGGAGGATGATATTGGTAAGGGCATTGGCGGATTCACCTCCCGCCTCGGCCTGGCAGTCAGCGAAGATGGCATCCATTTTAAGAAAATGTCCGAGCCGGTTCTCTTTCCCGCAGAGGATGCGCAGAAGGAGTATGAGTGGGAAGGGGGTTGCGAAGACCCCCGCATTGTCGAGACGGAGGATGGAACTTACGCCATGTTCTACACGCAATACCAGCACATGGCTGTTCCCAAAAAGAGAGCCGTTTTTCTTGGCGTGGCGACTTCGAAAGACTTGATTCACTGGACCAAGCTGGGAGCCATCGTAAAAGGGTTTCCAGGATACCCGAAAAAATCTGCCTCGCTGGTTTGCAAAGTTGTCGGGGACCGACTGGTGGCCGCCAGGATCAACGGCCGCTACTGGCTCTATTACGGCGAGGGATCGATCAGACTGGCGTCCTCGGAAGACCTCCTCAAGTGGGAACTCGTGCCGGGCTCCGCGCTGGATCAACTCGACGAGAAATCTGCCCGCCTGCGTGGCCTCGATCCCCATAATGCTGACAAAAATATCCTACTTGCCCCGCGCGAGGGGAAATTCGATGCAGGGTTCCCGGAAGCCGGCCCCCCCGCGCTGCTCACCGAAAAGGGCATCGTATTCCTCTATAACGGCAAGAACGGTAAAGCACTCGATGACATCGGTGTGGGGGCAAAAGCCTATTCCGGGGGACAGGCGCTCTTTTCTGCGAACGAGCCGGGCAAACTCCTCGACCGCACGGAGGCGCCCTTCATCAAGCCCGAGCTTCCATGGGAAAAAAGCGGCCAGTATACCGCCGGCACCACTTTCATCGAGGGCCTGGTCTTGTTTAAGAACCAATGGTTCCTCTACTACGGCTGCGCGGACACGTTTGTCGGAGTGGCGATTGCTCCCACACGCCCATGGCAGTTACAATCTCCCGCACCACAAGCCAAACAAACAGCGGCTGCGATATCCAAATAACCAGTCAACGAATGTCCGCCATAAAAACCACCATTACGATCCTGGCCTTCTGCTCCTTCATTTCGAGCACTTGGGCAGAAATCAAGCCCAACGCCCTTTTCTCTGATAACGCCGTGTTGCAGCAGAATGTCAGCATCCCCGTCTGGGGCACCGCCAAGGAGGGGGAAAAGGTTGCCGTCACGTTTGACGGCGAGACCGGGACAGCTGTCGCCAAGGATGGCAAATGGATGGTGCGCCTCAAGCCGCACAAGGCGGGCGGTCCCTACACGATGACCATAGCCGGGGAGAACACGATTACAGCGAACAATATCCTCGTGGGCGAGGTCTGGATCTGCTCGGGCCAATCGAACATGGCGTTCAAATTCCCCGGATCGACGACCGCGACGACAGAGGCTCCCGCCGCGAATTATCCCAAGCTGAGGATGTTCAACGTCGATCATAAATTGGCAATTAATCCGCAGGCGGATGAGTCCGGGAAATGGATCGAGTGCTCCCCATCCACCGTGAAGGACTTCTCGGCCGTGGGATATTTCTTCGGCCGCGACATCCACAAGGCCACGGGCGTCCCCGTCGGAATGATTCATACTTCCGTGGGGGGAACCGGGGCGCAACTTTGGACCAGCCTGACGGGGCTGCAAAAGGAGCCTTCCCTGCGTGGCTACGTGGAGGATGTCTCATCGGCGAAGGCGAAGTGCGATCCCGCAGCGGAAGCCAAATACACTCAGGATGTTGCCGATTATGAGCGGAAATTGAAGGCGTGGGACGAGACGACGGGCAAGGAGTTCGGACAGGCGATCGTGGCTTGGAATGCGGAGTGCGCGAAAAACAAAACTGCGGGGACACAGCCTCCGCCCCGTCCCGAACCCGCTCTCCCCAAGCCCCGTCCGCCGGTCGATCCGGTCGGAAAAACAGCGACGGCCCTATTCAACGGCATGGTCGCCCCTCTCATCCCCTACGCGATCAAGGGCGTCATCTGGTATCAGGGGGAGTCCAACAATGGGAAACCCTTTGAATACCGCACGCTCTTTCCTCGTCTGATCGCGGATTGGCGGGAGAAATGGGGCGAAGGGGACTTCCCATTTCTATTCGTCCAGATCGCCCCCTATAAGGACGATGTTCCTGAAGTCCGCGAGGCGCAGTTCCTCACCTGGAAAAAAACTCCCAACACCGCCATGGCTGTCACCGTTGACGTAGGCGATGCTAACAACATTCATCCCAAGCAGAAGGAACCGGTCGGCCAGCGCCTGGCCATTGCTGCACGCGCATTGGTCTATGGGGAGAAAATCGAATACTCCGGTCCTGAATATGATTCGATGAAGGTTGATAAAAACCGGGCGATTCTCAATTTTAATCATATTGGCAGCGGTCTGGTGGCCAAGGATGGACCACTCAAGGGGTTTACCATTGCAGGTGCGGATAAACATTTTGTCGAAGCCAAAGCGGAGATCCGGGGCGACACTGTGGTGGTGACAAGCGAGCAGATATCGTCGCCGGCGGCTGTGCGTTACGGCTTCACAAATATCCCCGACGGAAATTTGTGGAACAAGGAAGGTCTGCCGGCTTCGACCTTCCGCACGGACCCCGAGTCTATGACCAAGGATACTCCACCCATCAAAAAGCCGGTGCCGACCACCGACAAACCCGAAACTTAGAACATGAAGCACCCGATCCTCTCCATGCCACGCAACCTGCTGTCGCTCACCCTTGCCGGAGCGCTATGGATTCCAGCCGCCAGCGCAGCCGACGCACAAAGCGAATGGGTGCATCTGGCCGCCAACGGCAAGCTTGCCTACAAAACCCTGCCCGGCGGTGATCGGATCATCGACTTTTCTCACGCCGGCTACGGCGGAGGCGGAGTCAAACTCCCCGTCGTTTCCGTGGAAAAAACCGTCAAGCCCTCCGGCGGCGATGATTCAGCAGCCTTAGAGGAAGCGATCAATGCGGTCGCCGCTCTGCCGCTGAAAAACGGTTTTCGTGGAGCTGTCCTGCTTGCTCCCGGGACCTTTCATTGCGAAAAGCCGATCACCCTTACCCAAGACGGAATCGTGGTGCGCGGCTCGGGTTCGGGAGAGAAAGGCACGATCATCGAAATGACAGGGGCGGCCCACACCTGCCTCAGCATCCAAGGTGCTAATCTGAAGTTTGCCAAAGAGAATCCATCGGATGTTTATCCCGTCACCGACAAATATGTTCCCTCCGGTGCCACGAGCCTGTCCGTAAAGGATGCTAAGGGACTCAAAGTGGGCGATACCATCCTCGTCCGCTGGCTGCGCACGGCAGCGTGGATCCACTTCATGGGCATGGATAATCTCGTCCGGAACGGAAAACTGCAGAATTGGATCCAAGCCGATTCGCCGATTGCTTTCCAGCGGACGATCCGTGCCATCGAAGGGAACCGCATCACCCTCGACGTGCCGCTCACAGACTCGATTGATTCCCGGTATCTCTCCGCCAATGTCATCAAAACCCTGCCGCCTAAACGCCTGACTCAATGCGGGTTCGAGTCGCTGCGCATCAATTCCCTGCCGCCGACCGGCACGCTGACCGCGCCGAACAACCTCGCGATGAGCACCGATAACAGCGAGGACTGCTGGTTCAAGGACATCCTGACCAGCGACACACTGGGTGTTGCCACCATTTTCAGCAATGCCCGGCGCATCACACTTCTCAACATCAATGCACTGCACACGGCGACCGTGGAGAAGGGGGCAGGCTATCCCGCGGACTTTACGCTCAGGGGCTCCCAGGTGCTGATTGATCGCTGCTCGTCCAAAGGCGATGGGGCGTTTTTCGTGGACACTGCCCATGCGCCGGCCACTCTCAATGCGGCGTTGAATTGCGTCTTCGAAGGCAAAGGCGCCATCCAGCCCCACCAGCGGTGGTCAACAGGTTTGCTTATCGACTCGTGCAAGCTTCCGGCGGGAAAAATCGAGTTCATCAACCGCGGCACCAGCGGCTCCGGCCACGGCTGGGCCATAGGTTGGGCGGTCGCATGGAACTGCACGGCGGTCATCCTCGAAATGAACCAGCCGCCCGGCTCGATGAACTGGTGCATCGGCTGCACGGGTGAGATGAAGAAGGGAACGCTGCCCGACAGCCCATGGCTCTCCTCACTTGATAAACCGGTTGAACCCTCCAGCCTCTATCTCGCTCAACTCCGCGAACGACTCGGCCAGCAAGCCGTGACTAATATCGGTTACTAAACTTATCCGGATGAAGCATTTCATTCATGGATTGGCATTCGCGTTGCTCTTGGTCTCAACCTCCGCGGTTTGGAGCGCGGATCAGCGCCCAAATATCGTGTTTATCCTGTCGGACGACCACGCTTGTCAGGCGGTTAGCGCCTACGGCGATTCGCGGAATCTTATTCAAACCCCAAATATCGATCGACTAGGCAGGGAAGGCATGCGTTTCGATCGCTTTTTTGTGAACAATGCGCTCTGCGGGCCGAGCCGCGCATCGTTCATCACCGGGACATACAGCCATATCAACGGCTTTTATAACAACACCAATTGCCAGTTCGATGGTTCGCAAACAACATTTCCCCAGTTGCTCCAAAAAGCCGGTTACAAGACCGCCTTGGTCGGCAAATGGCACCTGGAATCCGCCCCGACCGGATTTGACTACTGGGAAATCCTCAAGGGACAGGGCATTTATTATAATGCGCCGATGATCCGCGACGGGAAGAAGGTGAGAAATCCCGGCTATATCACTGATGTCATCACCGATCTCTCTCTCGACTGGCTGAAAACGCGCGATCCATCCAAGCCGTTCATGCTCCTCTGTTGGAACAAAGCACCGCACCGAGAGTGGGAACCGGCGCTGCGTGATTTGGATTTCGACCATGATCGCGTTTACCTCAAGCCGGACAGCCTGTTTGACGATTATTCCGGTCGGGGCCTGGCCGAGCACGACCAGCAAATGATGATTGGGTCAAAAGTCATGAGGTTGAACGAGGACAATAAACTCAGCACGCCGAAGGATCTGAGAGATCTCCCGCCCGAACAGAAAAAGATCTGGGATGACTATTATGGGCCACGCAACGGGGCGTTTGTGAATAGGAATCTCAAGCCGGGTCGCGAGCTGACCGAGTGGAAATACAACCGCTATATGCACGACTATCTCGGCTGCGTCAAAGGCGTGGATGACAATGTCGGCCGCATCTTGAAATACCTTGATGACTCCGGCCTCTCTTCCAACACCATTGTGATCTATTCTTCCGATCAGGGCTTTTTTCTTGGCGAACACGGCTGGTTCGACAAGCGCTGGATATTCCAGGAGTCTGCACGTGCCCCTTTCCTTGTCCGCTGGCCTTCCGTTATCAAACCAGGAAGCGTGAATTCCAATCTGGCTTCCAATATTGACGTGGCCGAGACCCTGCTGCAGGCCGCCGGCGTGCCGCTTCCCGGGCGAATGCAAGGTCGTAGTTTGTTACCCCTGCTCAAAGGCGAACGACCGTCCGACTGGCGCACCGCATTTTATTATCATTATTACGAATACCCATTCTACCACAAGGTGCGCCCGCATTACGGCATCATCACCGACCGGTATACGCTGGCTCATTTCTACGCGCCGGACGTGGACTACTGGGAACTTTTCGACCGCGAAAAAGACCCGCACGAAATGCGAAGTGTTTTTGGTGATCCCGCCTATGCCGACGTGCAGGCCAAGCTAACGAAGGAAGTTGACCACCTCCGGACGGAGTTGAAGGAACCAGCCAAGGACGATCCCAAGGCGTTTGGCGGTAAAGTTGACCTAACCGACTAGCGCCTAACACTTCTATCACTAAATATACCTTTATGAAACCCAAATCCCATTTGCTCCTCCTCACCGTTCTGGCAGTCGCCTCGATTATCCGTGCTGCAGACGGCGAAGGGATCACATCGCTGAGCACCAACTCGTGGAAAGTCGCGCCGGAAGGCGAGGTCAAGGAGACAGGAGAGCAAATTTCGGCTCCAGGCTTTAATTCTGACAAGTGGCTGACGGCCCATGTTCCTGGTACCGCCTTCGTGGACTATGTGATCGCCGGCGAGGAGCAGGATCCCAACTTCGGGGAAAATGTCTGGAAGCTCGGTGGAAAGCTCGAACGGAAAAAATACGATCAGAACTTCTGGTATCGCACCGGATTCGAGGTTCCGGCGGAATATTTCGATGGCGGAAAAATCTGGCTGAACCTCGACGGAGTCCATCGCGACGGCGATGTCTTTGTCAACGGAACAAAAGTCGGCACAATGCTTGGGTTCTTCCAGCGCGGGCGCTTTGATGTCACCAAGCTCGTTAAGAAAGCCGGACCGAACGCCCTGGCTGTGCTGGCACACATCATGGAGGTGCCACAGGACAAGGGGCCGGATGGAAGGTGGAACTTCAACGTCTCGTCTCCGTCGCTTCTTTGCAGCCGCGGGTGGGACTGGATGCCACGGGTCCCGGGACTGAACACCGGCATCTACAAAGATGTCTATCTGAGCCATACCGGTGACGTCTCGATCCTTGACCCGTGGATCCGAACGGATCGTTTGACGGCCACGGATGCCGATCTCTCAATTCAGACCGAACTCACGAATTCCTCCGACAAGGCTGTGACAGGAAACCTCGTCGGAGAAATCAATCCCGGCAAAATTGCCTTCTCTAAAACAGTAACGCTGAAACCGGGCGAGACGCAGACGGTCACCTTAAAAGCGGCTGACACCCCCGCTCTGCGCATCAGCAACCCCAAGCTCTGGTGGCCGAACGGTTATGGCGAACCCAACCTTTACACGTGCAAACTCGAGTTTCGCGTAGCGGACAAAGTTTCCGACCAGAGAACCGGCACCTTTGGGATCAAGAAATACACTTACGAAGTCAAAAATGACATACTCCACTTCTCTATCAACGGGACGCCCCTATTCCTCAAGGGTGGAAGCTGGGGGTTGCCGGAATACCTGATGCGCAACCGCACAGCCGCTGATTACGACACCCGCGTCCGCCTCCACAAGGAGCAAAACTTCAACGTCATCCGCAACTGGATGGGCTCTGTTCCCGACGAGGCATTCTACGAGGCTTGCGACAAATATGGCATCATGGTCTGGGACGAACTCTGGCTCAATGCACACGACGGGGATCCACGGGATATTCCGGTTTACCACGCCAATGTGGTCGAGAAGGTCAAGCAGATGCGCAATCACCCTTCCGTCTGCTTTTGGGTCGCGATGAACGAGGGAACCCCACCGCCTCCTGTGAATGATCCCCTTGCGGAGATCATTGCCAAGTATGACGGGAACGACCGCGAGTATCACCCTTGTTCGAATAGCGGCAACCTCAGCGGCAGCGGCCCATGGACAAACTTTGATCCCCCCGTCTATTTCCGGGGAACATTCGTGTTTAACGGCGTCGAGAAACCTCCCGGAAAAAAAGAGCCCTACGGCATGCGCAGCGAGCTGGGAACAGCGGCTTTCACGAGCTTCGACAGCTTTAAGAAATTCATGCCCAACGAGACCTGGTGGCCTCGAAATCAGACGTGGGACAGGCATTATTTTGGGCCCAAGGCCAGAAACGCCTTTCCTGACAACTACCAGTATAAACTGGGCATGCACTACGGTGAACCTGCAGATATCGAGGACTACTGCCGCAAGGCTCAACTCTTTAACCTCGAAACCATGAAGGGGATGTTCGAGGGATGGCTGGACCACACCGACCAGAATGCTGCGGGCTTGATCATCTGGATGAGCCATCCGGCCTATCCCTGTTTTGTCTGGCAGACCTATGATTACTACTACGACACGACGGGCGCCTATTGGGGAGCTAAGACAGCGTGCGAGCCCGTTCATATCTTCTGGAACAGCGATGCCAACCAAATCCGTGTGTCCAACACATCTGGAAAACCCGTGGAAAATCTCAAGGCCGACTTCTGGATTTTCAACATGGACGGCACCCAGAAGGCCCATCAGGAAACCAAGTTGAATATTAAGCCGTTCGAGGTAGTAACCTGTTTCAACTTCCCTCAGGTTGAAGGACTGTCGCCAACGCATTTCCTCAGGCTCCGGCTGACGGACCCAGCAGGCAAGATTGTCTCTGAGAACTTTTATTGGAAAGGCCAGAACCTCCTCAATTATTTCGGCCTGAGTGACATGAAGCCTGTCACGTTGAGTGTTAGCAAACCGGTTCCCGAAGCTCTGCCCGACGGACTCACCCGCCTCAGTGTCGATGTCACAAACCCTGCGAATTCAGGAACCGTCGCATTCGCCATCCGTCCCAAACCCGTCAGATCCGCCACAGGCGAGCAGGTTCTGCCTGTCTACATGAACGACGGCTATTTCTCGCTCATGCCGGGTGAAACCAAGCACGTCATCATCGAATACAATCCGGCCAACGCAGGAGGTGAGTCTCCGAAAGTGGAAGTGGAATGCTGGAACAACTTCCCACATCCCAAGCCAAAAGAGCCGCCTCCTCCCCCAACAAAAGAGGAGAGGGCCGCTTCTAATACTCAGTGAGATTCGCGCAATCTATGCATGCGATTGCCGCTTGCGCCCTTGTCGGAACCGTTTCGGCAGGGGGTGAAGCTGCGCCAACCAAGTTGGTGGAATACGTCAATATCCTGCAGGGAACGGATTCGAACCCTCACTTTTCCAATGGCAACACACTCCCGCTGGTCGGAATGCCGTGGGGGATGGTTGACTGGTCAATTCAAAATGCGGTCACGGGGTGGTTCTTCCATCCGAATGGCAAAGTGGACGGCATTCGGGCAACGCATGAGCCAAGCCCGTGGATGGGTGACTACGCTCCCTTTGTCCTGATGCCCCAGGCAGGCGACCTCCGGATGGAAGCCAAAGCCCGCGCGCAGGAGTATGACATGAATGCCGCCGTCCTGCGTCCGGACTATGAGAAGCTCGATCTCAAGCAGGATGCGATCCGCATGGAACTCACTGGCACGGAACGCTGCGGGGTCTTCCGCTTCACCTATCACACGGGAACGACCGGACGTCTGATCATTGATGGTGCCGACAAATCCAAGGTGGACCTCAAGATTGAAGGGCGGACGATCTATGGACGGGCACCTAACAAAAACTTCCCTTCCTACTTCGTCGTCAAGCTGGACAGGGACATTATCAAGAGCGAAATCCTCAAAGATGAAGCCTCGCAGGCGGCTGATTCGAAGGCGAAAACCAAGGCGATACCTGATGGGTTTTCAACTGAAACCCGGGGCTATGTGGAGTTTATAACTCAGCCGACTGAACCAGTCATTGTGAAGGTCGGCACCTCCTTCATCAGTTGGGAGCAGGCCGAGCAGAACCTGCGCGCCGAGACCGAGGGAACATTTGATGCCGTTCATGATCGGGTGGCCGGTGTCTGGAATGAGAATCTTGGGAAAATCGAGATCGCCGCGACGGAGGATCAAAAGCGGACTTTCTACAGCTGCCTCTATCGTGCCCAAATGTTCCCGCACCGGCTCTACGAACTGGATGCGGCGGGCAAACCCATCCACTTCAGTCCCTACGATGGGAAGATTCACGAGGGAGTTCTCTACGGGGATATCGGCATCTGGGATGGCTTCAGGACCACTTTACCCCTGATCACCCTTCTCTATCCAACTCAGCTGAACGAAATCCTTCAGGGCTTTGTGAATGCCTCTGTGGAGGGCGATGGGACATTGCCGGAATGGCCCAGCCCCGGCTACCGGAGATGTATGATTGGCCAGCACTGCGCTGCGATCTTTGCCGATGCGATCGTCAAGGGACAGGCGAAATACGACCTGGCAAAAGCCTACGAGTCCCTGCGGAAAAGCGCCTTCGAGCCACCGGCCAAAGGGGTCATGGTGAGAGCTGGAATGGCCGACTATCTCAGGTTGGGTTACATTTCTGGGGTTAAGTATAGTGCCGTCTCCGCCACCCTCGACTATGCCTACGACGACTGGTGCGTGGCTCAAATGGCCAGACTTCTCAATCATCCTGACGACGCCAAAGCACTCAAGGAGCGCTCCCAGAATTACCGCAAACTTTGGGATCCCTCCGTCGGCTTCATGCGCGGCAAAAACGCCGACGGCACCTGGGTCGAGCCTTTCGACGAGTTTGCCTGGGGCGACCCCTATGTGGAGTCGGGTCCGTGGCAGGCCAGTTGGTTTGTTCCCCACGATCCCGCCGGACTGACCAGCCTGCTAGGCGGGCGGGAGTCATTCGCGGCAAAACTCGATAAACTCTTCAGCCTGCCGCCCACTTATCATCTCGGGAGATACAGGTCAGTGATTCAAGAAATGAACGGCATGGTGGCTATTAACTTCGGACAATGTAATTTGAACAACCAACCCTCCTTTTGCATTCCATATCTCTATGCCGCCACCGGTCTGCCGTCGAAGACGCAGTATTGGACCCGCCGTGCCTGTAGCGAGCTGTTCAATGCAGGGCCAAAAGGTTTTCCCGGTGATGAGGACAACGGTTCGATGGCCAGTTGGTATATCTTAAGTGCCATCGGCCTTTATCCCTTCTGCCCCGGCACTCCTGAATATCTCGTGACGAGCCCTCTGTTTCCCAAGGTCACCATTCACCTTGCAGACAACAAGACGCTGGTCATTACAGCGGCGAACAACAGCGACAAGAATGTATACATCCAGAAACGCCTCTTCAACGGCAAGGAGGACGGCAAGACTTGGGTGAACCATCGGGATATCATCCAAGGCGGGGAACTCCACTTCGAGATGGGGCCAACACCAAAGACTGAGAGCCTGACCGAAGCGGATTTGCCTTACTCCGCATCAAACGCAAAGCAGTCAAATTAGAAGCAAAAGAAACCAAGACACGATGAGAAAGAGACAATCCGCGCTGACCATCCTTGCCGCCTGCGCGCTGTCTTTGCCGGCCCTGGCCCAAGAGCAAACCGCTTTGAACGGCAGCCCCTGGAAGCTGGCTTCGCAAGCGGACGTCAAGGAGACCGGAGCACAGATTTCGTCTCCGGACTATCCTGGCTCCAAATGGTATCCCGCCACGGTGCCTGGCACGGTTTTAACTACGTTGGTAAACAACAAGGTCTATCCGGAACCGCTCTATGGGGAAAATATCCGGCCGTCGATCATTCCGGACAGCCTGTGCCGGACCGACTGGTGGTATCGCACCACGTTTGACGTGCCCAAGGACTATGCCGGAAAAAAAATCTGGCTGAACTTTGACGGGATCAACTATGCCGCCGAGGTGTGGGTCAACGGCCACGCGGTCGGAAATATCAAGGGCGCCTTCATCCGCGGGATTTTTAACATCAGTGATTTCGTCACCGCCGGGAAGCCAGCGGGCCTGGCTGTGCGCATATCTCCCCAGCCCACGCCGGGAGAGACCACTCCGCACACCATCCGCCTCGGCACCGGCAATAATTATTGCGTCACACCCGCCGATGGACCGACGTTTATGTGCACGATCGGGTGGGACTGGCTGCCCACCATTCCGGACCGGAATACCGGGATCTGGCAACAGGTCTTCCTTTCGGCAACAGGTCCCGTTGTCATTAAAGAGCCACTCATTGCGACGGATTTGCCCCTGCCTCGCACTGATTCGGCCGATGTCCTGATCGAGACCAAGGTTCAAAACGTCACTGACAAACCCGTGAAGGGTGAACTGGTCGCGAGTTTCGATGACGTTTCCGTCCGCCAGGCGGTCGAAATCAAACCCAATAGTGTCGAGGTGGTGCGGTTTGATCCGAAGCAATATCCTCAGCTTCATGTGCTGAATCCGAAATTGTGGTGGCCGAACGGATTCGGTGAACCGAACCTGCATGTTCTCCATCTCGAGTTCAAGACAGGCACTGAAGTCTCCGACGCACAGGACATCACCTTCGGGATTCGGAAAATCACATACACCAATCCGCCATCGGACAACGTCGCACTCACGGTGAATGGCGTTCCAGTGTTCGCTAAGGGTGGAAACTGGGGGTTGGATGAAGCGCTGAAACGGATTCCCCGCGAGCGTCTTGAGGCACAGGTCAGAATGCACCAGTTGGCCAATTACACGATGATTCGCAATTGGGTGGGACAGAGCACCAGCGCGGATCTCTACGATCTTTGCGACAAATACGGAATATTGCTATGGGACGAGTTTTTCCAGCCCAGTGGTGGGGCACCCATGCCGACAGACTTTAACGCTTACATGGCCAACGTGAGAGACAAGATGGTGAGGTTTCGCAACCATCCCTGCATCGCGCTGTGGTGCGCGCGGAACGAGGGCAATCCTCCGAAGGATATCAATGACGCCATTCAAGCGTTGATGTCGGAGCTGGAACCGGCACGTCTGTATCAGCCGAATTCCAAGGACGGGCGAGGGGTTCGCTCCGGCGGCCCTTACGCATGGAGGACCCCGCAGGCATATTATGATTTTCCAGAGGAGGAAGCGTTCAAGACAGAAAGCGGAAGCGTTTCCATCCCGACAATCGAATCGATTCAAGGCATGATGCCGGAGAAAGATTGGGAATCGATCAACGACGATTGGGCAGAGCACGATTTCACGCGGGGTGCTCAGCAGCGCCGCCCATATCTTAAAAATCTGAATGCGCGCTACGGCAAGGCGGTGAACCTGGCGGACTTCGTCCGCAAGGGGCAGATGATGAATTACGAGGCATTCCGCGCGATGTATGAAGGGCGTCAGGCCAAACTGTTCAACCCGGCGACGGGGGTTCTCACCTGGATGAGCCATCCGGCACAGCCGAGTTTTGTCTGGCAGATCTATCATTACGACCTCGAACCGAATTCAGCCTTGTTTGCCGTCCGCAAAGCCTGCGAACCGGTCCATATTCAACTCAACGAGAAGGAGGGGACGCTTCAGGTGATCAATAACCTTCCCACTCCGCTAACAGGGGCCAAAGCGCGTATCGCAATCTATAATCTGGATGGAACCTCACCTTTCCAAAACGAGGTTGCCGTGACCGCCGCGCCGAGCGCCGCGACCACGCTCGGACCGGTGCAATGGCCGGCCGATCTTTCAGCCGTATATTTTGTCAAACTCGAACTCCGCGATTCCTCCGGAAAACTCCTCTCCGAGAATTTTTACTGGAGAGGCACCGATCAGGAAGACCTGACGGCGTTGAACCAGCTGCCCCCGGTCACGCTGGATGTCAAAGCCGCGCGGCGTGACGTTGGCGACAAGTGTTTCCTCGATGTCACGGTGCGCAATCCTGGGCCGACGGTTGCGCTCATGACGCATCTGCAACTTCACCGTGCCGGAGATCAGGGGCGGGTGCTTCCGGTCTATTATTCGGATAATTACCTGTCCATGGCTCCGAAGGAGGAAAAATGCATCACCATCGAGGCGGGTAAGAGTGCGATCAAAGGAGAGGTGCCGCAGGTCCTCATTGATGGCTGGAATATTGGTGGCGTAAAGGCCGCATCCTCACTGGATGTCAAGTTGGCGCTCAACAAAAACGCTCAAGTGGGCAGTTGGCCGCAAAACGAGCTGCGCACCGATTATGGCACGCCCCAGTCGGAATACCATATGAATTGTGGCGGGCCTGACGTGGGCATGTTCAAAAACGACGACGGCTACGGACGGGGGCCTACGAAGGAAGTCAAGGAGCCGATCAACATTTCGGATCCGTTGGCTGCCCCGGAATCAGTCTATCAGAGCTGCCGCTATAGAAAAGCGAGCTACCTTTTTGCGATGAAACCGTTGCCGCCGGGAAAGACTTATACGATACGTCTGCATTTTGCTGAACTTGATTATAACGAGCCGGGGAAACGCCAGATGGACATTAATATCAACGGGAAGCCGAAGCTGAAGAACTTTGATGTCTTCAAAACCGCAGGGGCAATGCGCAAAGCAGTCGTGCAGGAGATTACCGGAGTCACTCCTGATGACGAAGGGAACATTGAAGTCGATCCCAAGCCGGCTGCAGGCACCAAGGACACGCCCGCTATAAATGGAATTGAAATCTTTACCCAGTAGATAAATCAATCTTTAACACAACTAATAAGGAAGAACTCAAATGACCATACGAACAACGCTCATAATTCTAGTGTTTTGCGCTCTGGTTTCAATCGCCCAAGCCGCCTCTGTTTTTGGTCCGTTCAACGCGATCGCCAGCGGTTCCGGTCCAGGTCACGTTGAATGGTTTGACGGAGTTCCTCCGACAGAGCCGGAGGCTCCCTGGACGATCTCAGCTTGGGTGAAGCCTTCTGCGGCAATTACCACACCGACCCTTGTGGCGGGCTTTGGCGATGGGGTGGACTATATCGGTGCCCAGCGCTACCTGTGTGCCGATGCCAAGGGATGGTTTTTCTGGTATGGTGGCCTTTCTGCCAAAAAGCACGAACTTATCACTGTTCCCGACCGGCTCGAAACTCAAGCCCCAGTGAGCGCGGGCAAGTGGCAGCATGTGGCGGCAACTTACGATGGCAAAAACCTTTGTTTGTATGTGGATGGCAAGGAGGTCGGCAAGGCTGAGATAAAGCTTTCCCGAGCCGCGATGCAGCCGATGGTAGCGCCTCCGCCGGTGTGGAAGGATGGGACTTCCTTTTCCGGCAAAGTTGCCGCCTTTACCATCCTAGGCAGCGCCTTGCCCGGCACAGAAATCGCACAATTGGCCAAGTCGGTCAAAGACCTTGACGCCAGCGCCTTTGCCCCGGCTCCTGAAGGGCCGACACCGGGCAACCATTCCGACGCCAAGCAATTTACCGATGGCGAACGAAACCCGAAGACCCAACCGCCTGACATGCTTCCCAAACCGGTTCCCCCTGTGGAATCGAAGCGCGCGCCGAAATTGTCTGTGCGTGCGGTCCCGCTTCCCCAAGCTGATGGCAAACTGATATTGAACCGTGGTTGGGAAATGGTCGAGGCCTCAACGGTGGCAGCGCTCCCGGAAAAAATCTCATCCCCCGGTTTTGATACGCACTCCTGGTATGATGCCACCGTTCCCGGCACGGCCTTGACCACATTAGTCCAGCAAGGCATTTATCCGGAACCCACACACGGATTGAACAATATGCTGATTCCGGACATGGCGACCAAGTCCTGGTGGTATCGGGTGGAGTTTCCAACGGACGAGGCCTGGAAAAACCGGCACGTTGAACTCCTGTTTAAGGGCATAAATTATCACGCCGAAGCCTGGTTGAACGGTCGCCCGTTGGGCAATCTCACAGGGGCCTTCATCCGAGGACGGTTTGACATAGCTCCCTTGCTGGCGACCACGGGGAATAATGTGCTCGCCGTCCGCGTATGGCCCCAACCGCATTACACGCAGGGCCTGGGGGAGGCGTCAGTCAAATTTGGCCCAGGCAGCAACGGTTCCGATGGAATGCTCGATGGCCCGACGTTTTTCTGCACCGAGGGTTGGGACTGGATTCCCACCATCCGCGACCGCTGCACCGGGATCTGGCAGGACGTAGTCATTAGCCCGTCTGGTCCGGTGACGGTGGCGGATCCGCAGATTGTCACCAAGCTGCCGAAACTGCCGGATCTTTCGGTGGCGGAAGTGACGCTGAAGGCCGATGTGCGCAATGTCACCGCCCAGCCGCAAACCGCAAAGGTGGAGGCCGAACTCTCCGGCATCCGGCTCGCGAAAACAATCTCGCTGGCACCCAACGAAACGGCCACGGTCACCTTCGCTCCCTCTGAGTTTCCGCAATTGGCGATCCATAACCCGAAACTGTGGTGGCCGAACGGCTATGGTGAACCGGTTCTGCACGACCTGACGTTTCGAGTGCTCGATGCCTCCGGCACGGAATCCAACCGGCTGTCTGCGCGGGTCGGACTTCGGCAGTTGGACTACGATTACCTGCCCAAAAAAGACAAGCCCGATGTCCACGACGGCCCTTTCTACATCAAAGTCAACGGCTGCCGCATCTTTGTGCGCGGCGGCAATTGGGGGTTGGACGAGGCGCTGAAGCGTTCTTCCACGGCACGCCTTGAGCCAGCCTTCCGTCTCGAACGCGAAGCCGGGCTGAACATGATCCGCAACTGGACGGGACAAAACACCCAGGAGAACTTCTATGCATTGGCCGACCAATACGGCCTGCTGGTCTGGAACGATTTTTGGCTTTCCACGGAAAACTGCAATTTCCCCGCCATCGATGCCGAACGCTTCATGGCCAACGCGGATGACACCATCAAGCGTTTCCGTCACCACCCTTCCATCGCCGTCTGGTGCGGCCGCAACGAAGGCACTCCGCCCGAATGGCTCAATACGCCGCTGGGCGAAAGTTATCAGAAACTTGACGGGACCCGGATCTACATTCCCAGTTCGAGGGGAGGGAAACTCATGGGGACCGGGCCATGGACCTATAAAGACCCCAAGTGGTATTATGTCACCCACTCCAAAGGTTTTTGCACCGAGCTGGGCATTAACTCCATCCCGACTGTGGATGCTCTCAAGGCCATGCTCGACCCGAGCCAATACTGGCCGTGGCAGGACAACGACGCGTGGGCTTATCATGACTTTCCCTCGAAGAGCCACGGCGATGTCGTTCCTTTCCGAGATGAAGCAGAAAAACGTTACGGCGCAGGCACTGATTTAGAGGGTTTCGTGAAACGGATGCAGATGCAGAATTATACCCATCACCGGGTCCTGCTGGAGTCGTTTAACTCCAAAATGTGGCAAGCAACCACGGGTGTTATGCTCTGGATGAGCCATCCTGCCTGGCCGAGTATGGTCTGGCAGCTTTACACTTCCGACTTCGATCCGAACGCGTCGTTTTTCGGTGCGAAAAAGGCGTGCGAACCCGTCCATGTGCAATGGGATTTGGTCGACGACGCCGTTTCCGTGGTCAACACGACCTACGATGCGTTCCCCGAAGCCAAAATCAAAGTCGTCGTCTACGGGCTCGACGCAACCGTTCTCAAATCAAGCGAGAAGTCCTTCGATCTCGCTCCCTCAAGCCTCCTCAAACCCGCCAACGTCGAGTGGGCGGACTTCGCGACGCACCCGGTCCAGTTCGTGAAGCTCGAACTGCGGGACAAGACGGACAAGCTTCTCTCTGAGAATTTCTACTGGCAATCCGATCCGGAAAAACCCGAGGAATTGCGCGCCCTCGAGACACTGCCGCAGGTCAAGCTCCAGGGAAAAGTGACCGCTGCCCGCGACCGCGACGAGACCGTGACCACGGTTGAACTGGCCAATCCCACCAAGAACGTGGCCCTCATGACGCATCTCGTCTTGCGCAATGCCGCCGATGGCACGCGAATTCTGCCCGCTTACGCCAGCGACAATTACGTGACCCTCCTTCCTGGTGAAAAAAAGACCATCACCATTCGCTGCGCCAACAAGGATGTTCCCCAGGCCATGGCCGTGACCCTTGATGGCTGGAATATCACCCCGACCACCCTCTCGTTTGCAAAGTAATCCCTCCTCACAGTAACCTTACCGACCATGAAAAGATTTTTTCTCGCAATCACTTTAACAAGCTTCCCTATCCTCTGCCACGCCGTGAGTGATTCCATGGCCCCGTTAGCCGCGCCTGTCCCTGATACGGCCGTTCCAGCAGCCGAGGCGTTCGCATTCAAGTCCAACGTGCCCGAATACGACGAGGCCTATCTTAAGGCCCGTAAGGTCGTTGAGAACGACAGCCGCAATGGTAAGTTTATCGCCGGCAAAGGCTGGCCTCAGGTCTGGACCCGCGACTCGTCCTATTCCATGGCTCTAGCGCTTTCATTGATTGAGACGAAACTCTGCCTCACCACATTGATCGGACTAAAGCAGGACGTGGCCGGGATCGGCGAGTGCTGGGAGCAGGATTTCTGCGGCCATTTCGGCGGCTGGCCGAATCTCACCGACTCGATCGTGGGCGCAGTCGGCGCATGGTCCCTCTACAAAGTCACTGAAGACAAGGCCGCTTTGCGCACTTTCTACAAGCGCACAGTCAACACTCTGAAGCGGGCCGAACGCGACGCCTACCTGCCAGATACCGGACTCATCGGCGGTTGCTCCTCGTTCATGGAGTCGAACAGCGCGTATCCTGCGAAATATGCGAACAATGGTCCGCTGGTGGCCAAGACTGCCGCGTTGAGCAACAACGCTCTCTACTACCAGGGTTATATCATTTGCGGCTTGATGGCCGACCGTCTCGGCAAAGATGGTGAGCCATTCCGGGCCAAAGCTCAGAAGTTGAAGAAAGCCATCAATAAGTATTTCTGGCAGGAGGATAAGGGTTATTACGGCTATTTTCTCGATGAGAACCGGAAGCTCTATCCCTCCATGGAAGGATTGGGTGAGGCCCTGTGCATCCTCTTTGGGATCGCGGGTCCGGATCGCGCCCACCGCATGCTTTCCTCCACGCCCACGACGCCGAACGGCTTCCCCTGCCAGTGGCCGCAACTGCCCGAATACTCGGACTACCGCGCACGGCCGTCCTACCGCTACCACAACGGCATGATCTGGCCATTTGTGCAGGGCTACTGGGCTCTCGCGGCCATTCACCTCGGTGACCTGAAAAAATTCGACGGGGAAATGTCCAGCCTCCTCCAACTCTCACAGAAGACCGACACGTTCAAGGAATTCTATTTCCCCGAAGACGGCCGCCCCGATGGTTCATCTGACCAACTCTGGAGCGCGTCCGGGTATTTGGGCATGGTTCTGCACGGTCTGCTGGGCATGAATTTTGAGGAGGACGGCATTCGCTTCGCGCCGCTGGTGGGCGATCGCTTTTCGACGATTTCGATGAGTGGAATCAATTACCGCCACAGCGTCCTGAACGTCAAAGTCCTCGGGCACGGTAGCCGGGGCAGCAGCTTCAAGTTAGACGGGAATACCCTCGAGAAACCATTCTTCGATGCGGCGCTGACCGGGACGCATGAGATTGAAATTCTTCTCCAGGACTGAAGGTGAAGATAAAATCGTTAATCCTGCGGAGATATCATCTAGGAAAGCCAAGCGATCATCTCACTCTCCTGCTCCTCTAATCACGCTCGCTGCGGCGGGCGCCATCCTGTGCAGACCAGGCCTCCATTCAGCAAGGCCAACAGCAGTGGGGAAATGGGCATTTGTTTGGTTGAGAGCCTGTGTATGGCGCTTGGAGGGATGGTCTTCAATCCATTCATGGGCAGGCTTAGGCGCCTGCCTGGGTGCGGGACAGCAAGCTATCCGCGCATATTCCGGCAAGGCTCGGAGCACTCCAAGCCGCTCCCGGATGCTCATGCGCTGCGCCCACGGCGAGGCAGCGAAAGCCTCCGTTCACGGCTCCTTCCACTCCGCTCGCGGCATCCTCCACGACGAGGCAGTTTTCCGGCGCGACGCCGAGGCGCGAGGCGGCGAGGAGAAAGACCTCGGGGTCCGGCTTCGAACGCCGTATGTCGTTGCCGTCAGCGGTCGCGTCGAACCACTTGGCCAAGCCAGTCTTTTCTAGAATGAGTGGGCTGTTGCGGCTGGAGGAAGCGATGGCAAGTTTGATGCCCCGCTCACGAAGTCCGCAGCATAGTTCCAAAGCGCCGGGCAGGACGTCGCCGGGAGCAAGGCTGTCCAGCAGGTCGCGATAATACCGGTTTTTTCGCCCGGCCAGAGCGTCTTTTTCTTCCAAGGAGTAGGATCGTTTCGAGCGCTCCAATAGGATTTCGAGGCTCTCCATGCGGCTGACCCCCCGCAACCGGTGGTTGATGGTTTCGTCGAAAGGGATGCCTTCTTCGTCCGCGAGGCGCTTCCAGCCCTGATAATGGAGGCCATCGGTCGAGACCAGCACGCCGTCCAGATCAAAAATGACGGCGCGAAGTTGCATGGTAGGGGAAATGGCGTGGTGGGATTTCATCTGTAAATGCTGCATAGGCCCTGGGCTGTTGGCAAGCCTTAGGGGAACGTTCTCGATATTCGATAATCAAATATTTCTTCAGAACACGGCATCAGGTTGTCGGCTTCCCCATCCCTGTGGAGCTTCATGCAAACCAATACTCCCGAGAATCAAAAACTATGAAAACCGCCCGATATCTTGAAATCCAACCGTGGCGGATTGTCGAAAACGGATTTCATCCGGCCCGATCGCGCACCCCCGGAATCGATCATTTTCCTGACGAATGAATTCATGGGTGCCGCGGAATTTTTCAAGAGGGTTACAGCGGTGCACCACTGCCGACGCTTCGTTCGCAACGGGCAGGTCGTTAACGAGGGAGATGTGTAGGCGGGGGTATTGCCGTATCCGGTTTCGTATCGCTCGATTGTTCCCAAACGGGGGGAGTGTTCCAACCTTTTCGTTCCGTTCTGTCTTTCAGCCACTCACATCAGTTTCGGCTCGATCCGGATTGAGCCGGTATTCATGGTCTTGGGTCAGTCTGCGGCAGTTGCCGCAGCGATAGCGATTGATGAGCGCTGCCCGGTGCAGGACGTTTCGTATAGGGCTCTCCGCGTGGAACTCGACAGCGCCGGTTTTATTCTGGAACGCCCTGATGATGCGGAGGTATTTACCGTCGGGGTAACGGAAGCGGAGGCCATCGCGTCCTGAGCGCCGTCTGCTCTTACATGCCCCCCTCGTGAATCCAAGTATTCCCAAATGCATGTATTCCCGTGTTGATTACCCTGGTCGCAAGCGTCTGGTTTAAAATCGCCGGTATTCATGACATCAGGCAAGCGCTTCAGAAACTGGTCGGCCACATAATGAATCTTCCCGACGACGGATTTGTTTTAGTGAGGTTTTTATGGATTTCTCCGGAATGCTAAGACTCAGCCCAAACTTCCGCTACGTGTGAACAATGGGGGCTAACCCTCCTGCCAGTTCCTCTGCCCATGTCGCGAGCGGCGCAGCTTTTCCCGGAGATTCGCCTGCGAGATGTTGGCACCGATTCACTCCAGCCTCGATGTTTATGGAGTTTAGGAGTCGAAGGATTTTTTCAGCGGCATCGCGCGCGCTGGGTTTCGCTTGTAGTCCAGCCTTGAGCCTTTCGACGCGAGCGGCATTGTCGTGCTGGTCATGGGCGAGCGGAATGATAAGCTGCCGGATCCCCGCGGCAAAGGCCTTAGAGGTGGTGCCGATTCCGCCGTGGTGCACAATTGCGCGGCAACGGGGGAGGAGGTCCTCGAATGGCACATGGGAAATATGGTGTATCGCATCCGACAGTTCGAATCCCGGAGGAATCTTGCCAACAAGCAGTGCGCGCCCGCCGATCGTTCCGGTGACATCGCGCGCCAATCTCCAGGACTTTGCCAGGTGCACATTTGCCGATCCATGAGTCCAAAGCACCGGCGGATCGCCCGCTTCAAGCCAGGCGGCGAGGTTTTGTGGGAGCGGATTCGCGACGGTCGCTGAAAGCGGAAAATCAAACTGGCGAAGGTGGGTCGGCCAGTCCGGCTGGCGGGGTGAAAACCAGGCGGGCACAAGAAGGGCAACTCCCTCGGCCCGCATGAGGGCGTCACGGTAGAAATCTTCGAGCCGGGGCAGACCGAGCGTCCTGCGGAAGTTGTTCAGCGGCGGCAGCATCGTCCGGTTTAGGATCCCGTCAACGACGAAAAATGCCGCGTCATGGAGGAAATGCGGCGCATGCCGGAACCAAGCGCTTCCTTCCATCAGCACGGGCATGTCCCCGTGGCTTCTCAGACACAGGGGCTGCAAGTGGAGCATCAGCCGTGGGATCCGGAGGGATTCCGCCATCGCGGACGCTGCCAGTCCCAATGACGACGTCACAACGAGGCTGAAGTCTGTTCCCAGCGAATCGAACGCATTTCTGTAAGTGGCCAGCGACTTGTGCATCGCTTGCGCGACGCGCCAAGAGCCGAGTCCGGGCTTCCACAACCCCGGGTCGCCCGCCATCCGCTGGAAGTCTTCCTCCGTGCCGATCGGATGCCATTCGAAGCCATATTTATCGGCGAGATGTCCGTAATGCGGGGTCAGGAGAAATACCGGATGATGCCCTCGATCCGCGAGGAGGCCCGCAAGCCACAGCAGGGGATTGACATCCCCCTCGCTACCAAAGGGAACAAACAGGATCCGCCGTTTCATTGAAGCCTCTGCAAGGCCGGAAGTGAGTATTTTTTGATGAGCTTGTCCCGGTTCGCTTCGATGGCCGCTGCGTCCAGGAAAAGCACGCCGGGATCCGATTCGAGCTCAATTTTCTGGAAGCCGTTGTCC
Source organism: uncultured Chthoniobacter sp. (assembly GCA_964605515.1). GTDB lineage: Bacteria > Verrucomicrobiota > Verrucomicrobiia > Chthoniobacterales > Terrimicrobiaceae > QYQL01. Next base: position 8,167 of record CAZSDC010000014.1, on the reverse strand, counting down.
GGGTGCCTGGCGGCTTCGGCGAGGTCGTCGAGACTCCGGATTTCCCTGTCGTTCACCTTTGAGACGACCAGATTGTCGAGGTTCTCGTAACCGATCGTATCCTGGCTCGGAAGAACTTGGGAAATGAAGACGATCTTCCCGCGATTCTGGGGAAGCTCATTTTGGAAGGCATCGTAAAAAACCAGCCGCTGGGGTGCCGCCTTCAGCCAGTCTGCTCCCCATTCCTGCAGGTAGGGCCGCGAAAGCTCCATGAACACCAGACCGCCGAGCACGATATATCTTGGAGCCCGGTCAACCACGAAGGACTCGCTCACGATCTTCGAGCGATCACGGGCCTCCAACTTCACCGGAAGCTCCAGAATTCTTCCCTCCCGGAAAATTCGGAACACGAGGGTGTCGCCCGGATGAGAACGCGTATTTGTGATATGGCTGAAGGCGATCCTGCCGAATTCCTTGTCCTCATAATTACCGTCCTGGTCGATGGCATTTCCGTCTACGGCGAGGATCACGTCTCCTTTGCGCAGACCGGCCTTCTCACCCGAACCACCCGGGAGGACATCCGTGAGGTAAACGCCTCCCGGCTCGCTGAGCCCGATGTAACGGCGCAGTTGCGGGTCTCGAGTCACGGAAAACGCAAGGCCCGCCCGCGCGAATCCGCCGTAGGTTTCTTTTCCGGCCTCGGTCAGAAAATGTGAGATGACGGGGGAGGAGATAATATCCGCTGTCTGGCTGCGGGCATCGTATCGCATCAGGAGTCCGAGCAGTTTTCCGTCACGAACCGCGGGCAGCGTGAAGCTTCCGTCGCGCTGCTGCATGGGGGCGCTCAGGCGGACGAGCAGCAGGCCCATGTTGTCCAGCGGATACGCCCCGACGGCAATCGAAGTGACCGTGCCGAGGGTTTGCGCGATCTCTCCATTAGATTCGAGTTGCAAGACTGTCGCCCGGTCGCCGACGCGCACGCCATGGTCGAGCTCCATCGGCTTCATCCCTGAGATAAATGCCGGATCGGTAGGGCGGAGAACCGCCAGATTGCATTCGTAATCCACCCTCTCAACCGTGGCGGAGGATTTTTCCGCTGTGGCCGCTTTCTCGAGCTCGATGAATGTGTTGTTCGCGACCAGCTCAGCGGTCACAAGAATTCGTCCGCCTTCGATCAGAGTTCCCAGACCGCGGCGTGAGAACGGTGCCTTTTTTGTCCATGGGCGAAAAAAGTCGTAGGCCTGGTTTGTGGAGTTGACGCGGAGGATGGACGAGTTCCTGGTCTCAACCGCCTTGTCGGTTTTTGGCGGGGGCGTCACACCGCCGGTCGCCGGAAGGCAGAACGCCATGATCAGGAGGAGGCATCGTGCGATCATAGGTTTTGCTCCTTTGTCACCGAGTAGCGCGACAGGATCCGCTGCCGTGCCGCCTCCACCGCCTTGCGTTCGAGCACGATCGGTCGTCCGGCTCCGGCCATCTTGATGACGTAATACTCCGCAGGCTTGGAGAACTCGGCCGCGACATCCGCGAGCCGTTTAATTTTCGTGCCGTTGATCTCGTCCACGACCGCGTAGCGGAAATCATTGGCATACACATTAACGGGGTCGGCCAGGATGCCGCTCAGGACAACGATCTCCGGGTGGTCCTTGTAGATCCTGTCCTCGATGAAAAAGTCGAACATGTATCGGAGGCGGAGGTCGTCCGGCTTGTGGTCGGTCATGAAATTCTGATCCGCGGGTTGAAAGATCAGGCCTCCGAAAACCACGAACCGCGGTTCTTCGTCGTAAACATTGCTGTGGAGGTTGAACGGCCAGGGATCGCTGAGCGGGATTTTAAGTTTTTGAGGTTTTCCATCTCTCACGATGTCGAGGGCGACTTGATCGCCCTTGAATTTGCGCTCCACCACCTCGGCCAGCGGCACCGAGTCGTTATCCATCGAGATGGTTGCGTCGCTCGAAATCGGCAGCCCGTCGATCGCCGTCAGGACATCTCCGGGTTTGACGATCCCGTCCGAGGAACCGCCGCCATAGACGCTTCCCACCAGCACGCCGAGGTCGTCGTCTTTCAGCCCGAGCGCCTTGCGGGCCGCCGGGTTGAACAGCGTCTGGTAGCTCAGTGCGAGATCCACGTAGCGGTCGTAATGACCGTCCTCGATGTCCTTGAGGAAGCGTTTGATGACGGGGGTTGGGATCATGTATCCGACGTTCTGGGCGACGTCCCCGCTGTAACCCTGGAATGCCACGCCTACCACTTTCCCGCCCTGCATCACCGGCCCGCCGCTGTTTCCGGGGTTGATCGCGGCATCGATCTGGATCGTGAGGTGGGAATCCATCCCCGAGTGGGTGTAGGTCTGGAAGTCGATGCGCGAGACGATCCCCTGCGTCACCGAGAGGCGGTTTCCGCCGATCGGGTAGCCGTAAACCGAGACGACAGACTCGATCGCGGGGATGCCACCGAGTTCCAGGGCGGTCGTGCTTTTGAAAAAAGCGGCGTCATCCACAGTCAGCACGGCGAGGTCGCAATCGTGGGCGATAAAAAGCACGCGGGCTGCGCGGGGTTTCGGGTCTCCCTCCTTGGAAACGGTCAGAAACTTCGCGTTGCTCACGACGTGGGCGTTCGTCATGATCCGGTTTCCGCTGATGAGAAACCCGGCGCCAACTCCGCCGGAAACTTCACCGGGATTCCAAGGAGCCTTGTAGTCGGGCTCCTGGGAGGTGGCCTCTATGCGGACGAGGCTCTTGGCAACCGGCGAGGCATGGGCGATCCCCATGACCGCCGCCGCAATCAACAAAAATCGAAACATCGGCGTCAAAGTAAGCGGGTCCGCCGCTTTGACAACTCCCATTTTCAGGCTGCCAGAACCGGGCTTCCGGCAGGGGAAAGCGCTCGCAGTTTGGCCACCACGGCTGGGACCAGTTCGCAGGCTCGGGCCAAGTCACCCGGTGAATTATAGCGCCCGAAAGAAAACCTGAGACTTGCGCGGGCGCGCTCGTTTGAGAACCCCATGGCCTTCAGGACATGGGAGGGATTGATCGACCCGCTCGTGCAGGCTGAGCCCGCTGAGCAGCACAGACCCTCCTCGTCCAGCAGGATCAATGCGCCTTCGCTCTCGACCCCTTCAAAGGACAGGTTGCTGGTATTCGGGAGCCGGTGGGTGCGGTCGCCATTGACAGTGCAACCCGGGACAGCAGAGAGCATGTGTTCCTCGAAGGCGTTTCTCCAATCCAGCACCTGGCGGCTACCGATGTGCCCGGCGGCCAGCTCTGCCGCCTTCCCGAAACCGGCGATCGAGGCGAGGTTCTGCGTGCCGCCGCGTCTGCCGCTCTCCTGGCTTCCGCGCAGCAGGGGGGTGAATTTCACCTTGCGGTTTACATACAGGGCACCAACGCCTTTCGCCGCGTGAATTTTATGCCCGGACGCCGATAAAAAATGAATGCCCGAATCAGCGAGCGAGATCGGCAGTTTTCCGAAAGCCTGTACCGCATCGACGTGGAGGATGGTCTTTTTTTTCTTCACGATCTCCGCGATCTCGTGGATGGGGAAAAGCACGCCGGTTTCGTTGTTGGCCCAGAGCAGGGTCACAAGCGCGGTGTCAGGGTGGATCGCTGCGGCGAGCTGGTCCAAGTCCAGTATCCCGGCGGAATCCACCGGCAACCAGGTGATCTCGTATCCGCGCTGGGCAAGGTGCTCGCAGAGCTTGATCGTCGCCGAGTGCTCGACCGCTGTCGTGACGATATGCTTCTTGTCGGGATCGAGTGCGATGGCCGACTGGACCGCCGAATTGATGGACTCGGTCCCACAACTCGTGAAAATGATTTCATCCCCCCGGCAGCCGGCCAGCGCGGCCACCTTGCCCCGGGCTTCGTCGAGCACCTTCGCCGCCTGCCTGCCAAGCGCATACACGCTCGAGGGATTACCATAACCGTCCCGCAACAACGGCACCATGACGTCCAGAACCTCCGGCGCAAGTTCCGTCGTGGCGTTGTTGTCGAGGTAGATAACCGATTTCATGAGAGCTTCGCAATCTACCTGCCGATGCTTTGTTTTGCAATCCCCCCGTATCCTCCCCTCGACGGCACAAGCCGGCTCAATGAGGGTCGCAGAATAGGAAGGGATCCCCAATGGCGACGTTCACAGACTGCCGCTAGGAGCAGAGAAAACTGAGGAGCGTGAGCCCGATGATGCCGGCGATGATGGCAAACCCGACAAGCTCGCGGCGCCAGGTAAAATCCGCGCCGGGCCTCAGCCAGAAATTCATGAGGCGGGAATACCGTGGCATCACCAGATACGTCAGGAATGCCATGTCGAGCGTGAGCAGGATCAGAAACGCGACCGGCAGCGGGAACGCGAGAAAGACCGGAGCCAGTAGCTTCCTCATGATCAGGATGACCGGAAACAGGGCGGACAGGATCACCAGCGCCTGGCGCCATCGGGCCGGGGGCGCGGTGTTTTCGGAGATGTCGAACCAACCTTCGAACCCGCTGCCGATGCGGCGCAGGGTGTAGTGGTGCACATACTCGCGAACCTCTTTCATAAACTCGTTCCGGACCTTCGACTTCAGCCACTCATCCAGGTTGGCCCGGCTGTCGAACCTTACCACCACAATGTATTCCGGTTTCACTCCGTCCAGTGCATCGAAGGATTCCGTGCCTAAAAACCCTTTCCATTTCCGGACCTCTTCGAGGATTCGCCGCCGCCAGTCCTGGAATGCTTCTTCCCTGTCCGGACGGATGCGATACGCAAAAACCGACGAAGCCGATCCGGCCTGTTTCTGGCCATGCACAAAAAAGAACTCGTGTGCCGGTTCGAGCAGCAGCCCTTCAATTTTCCGGAGCAATTCCTGTCGTCGGCCGGACGCCAGCCACTCCCGCAAATGGCTTCCCCGGCTGAACCGATAAAGAACGACATAGGCATCCTGGACGCCCGGAATCGGAGGAAAAATCTCCGATCCAAGGAATCCCTCGGCCTGACGGGACAGCAGCATGATCTCCCGCATGAACGCCTCCGCCTGCGCCTCCTTCCCTGGAACCACCCGCCGCCACACAATCCCGGTGACTCCCGCTGCATCAAACGATTCCATAGAGCAAATGATCAGACCCTGAGCGAGGAACGGAACCCTCTGCTATTGTAGTATGACTGCGCGCCGTTGTGACCCACGAAGATGCGGCCGTAGCGGCGCTCGCAATACAGCGCACCGCCGGGTCGCCGGATTTCGTCCGGTGTCTTCACCCAACTCGACGTCTTCTGGTCGAATTCGCCCAGCTTTTGCAATTCGAAATATTCTGCTTCCGTCAACAGCTCGACCCCCATGTCCCCGGCCATGTCCATGGCGGTGGTTTTCGGGCGATGTTCCTTCCGCGATTCCAGCCCGGCACGGTCATAACAGACACTGACGCGGCCTTTAGGAGTTTCTGCGGAACAATCGACAAAGATGTATTCGCCCGTCGTTTTATCCTGGCCCACGACATCCGGTTCGCCGCCGGTCTGTTCCATTTCATGGAGCGACCATAGGTTCCCAGCGCTCGCTTTCAGCCTGGTATGCACCTTGGCCCAATCCAGACCTTGATGGCGGTTCAGATTTTTCTCAAACCGGGCTTTCAAGGCGCTGAGCAATTCTTCCTGTTGTGTTTTTGGCAGCTCTTTCCTGATGCTCTTCATGTTGTTCCTGGACGGCACGGCTTCAGGCTAGCAGCTTGGCCAGATGTCGTGCCAGTTGCGTGCCGAGATTTTTCACCTTGGCAGCCTGCTTCTCGTCCGTTAGTGAGCCGTCCGGCCGAAATGCCGCATGCGCCTGGCTGACCGCCACCTGGTCGGGCAGAACGGTAACGCCGATGTTGCCGAGGATCGCACGCACGTGTACGAGCCCGCGCATTCCGCCCAGCCCGCCTGGCGAGGCTGCACAAAGGATGGCGGTTTTGCCGGCAAACGCCGCCAGCGGTGGCTCGTCGTCGCTCTCCGCCCGCGAGACCCAGTCGAGGGCATTCTTCAGCGCCGCAGTAATGCTGCTGTTGTATTCCGGGGCGGCGATGATCAGGCCGTGGTGTTCGCGGAATAGTTGCTTCAATTTCTTTGCCGCTGCCGGCATCCCTTCCGCCGCTTCGAGGTCCTGGTCGAAGACCGGTAGCGGGTAATCGCGCAAGGCGATCACAGTCGCTTCGGCGCCTGCCTCACGCGAGCCGGCAGCGGCGGCGGCGGCGAGTTTCTGGTTGAAGGAATCGCGGCGGAGGCTGCCGCCGAATGCGAGGATGCGTGGTGTGGTCATTGGATATTGATGCGAGGAAGAATAGCAGCATTCCGCGCTCACGCAAACCTGTGCGCCCTTCTCGACAATTTGATCGAGGTGCCCATATTCAGCTCCTTGGATTCTTTCGGAGATATTCCTTTAGGGAAGGTTTCCGTCTCTACCGCGCGAATCCCAATCCAGAGCTTGGAAAGTAAGCCCCAATTCCTGTTCGAGTTCGGTGATGTCGGGGCGTTCGCCGGGTTCGATGAGACAAATCGAGAAGCCCGTGCGTCCGGCTCTTGCGGTGCGCCCGGCCCGGTGGGTGTAGTATTGCTTCTGCTCGGGCAACTGACGGTGGATCACGAAATTCAACCCTTCCACATCGATGCCCCGGGCGGCCACATCGGTCGCGATCAGAAAACGGGTGCGTTCTTTTTTGAATGCCCGCATCACCTTGTCGCGATCTTTCTGGCTTAGATCGCCTTGCAGAACATCGACCGAGACCCTGCGCTTCGCGAGTTCGCTGCCCAGTTTGATGGCCCCTGCGCGGGTGCGGCAAAATATCAGCCCTCGCTCCGTCTTCTGCGTCAGGAGAAAGTTCGCGATCCAGTCGTCCTTTTCCTCGCGGTCGCAAACGACAAACCGGTGCGAGATATTGCGATTCACTACCTTCGCTTTTTCGACCTTGATCAGCTTCGGGGATCCGGACATCGAGTCCGTGATGAGCCGCTTGATCTTGTCCGGAAACGTCGCAGAAAAAAGCCAGGTGCTCCGCCGGGATGTCGTCAGCTTGACGATCCGGACCACCTCGTCGCGAAACCCCATGCTCAGCATTTCGTCCGCTTCGTCGAGCACGAGATGCTTCACGGTATCGAGCCGGAGCGCGCCGAGTTTGAGCAGATCAAACAGCCGTCCCGGCGTCGCCACAACGATGTGCGTCGGGCGTTTCAGCCGGTGGACCTGGAGGTCGATTTTGTCGCCGCCACCGGTGACTTCGACAAAGATCTTCTCCGGGCAGAACTTGGTGTATTGGAAGAGCGCCTTGCCGATTTGTTTGGCGAGTTCACGCGTTGGTGCAACGACGAGCCCCTGCAGCGTCGGATCGGCGGGATTGATCTTCGTGAGCAACGGCAGCCCGAATGCCGCCGTCTTGCCGGTCCCAGTCTGCGCCTGGGCCACAAGATCTCCGCCATCCTTGATGAGATAAGGAACTGCGCTTGCCTGAATGGAGGTCGGAGTGGAAATTCCGAGCTCATCGAGACCACGAACCAAATCCTCCGGAACGCCGAGTTGTGAAAAGAGTGACATTGGTTTTAATAGGTTTGTCGGATACAGAATCGCATCCGGGAGTAAACAAACCTACACACTGCAAGTGCCGGGCCGGATCGACGAGAAGCAAATTGGGAAAAAAGGGCTGGCCCTTCAACACCGCGCCCGACCGCAGCCGACGGTAACGATCACCCCCAATGGCCTCGGCTCATCGAACGCACGCGCATCAAACTTGAGAATATACTTCGCCGCCCTTTTCAACGAATTCTTTGCTCTTCTCCTCTAAACCAAGCTTCAAAGCCTCCTCTTCCGCAATTCCTTGCTCGGCGGCGTAGCGGCGAACATCTTCGGTGATGCGCATGCTGCAGAAGTGCGGGCCGCACATCGAGCAGAAGTGCGCGCTTTTCGCGCCTTCCTGCGGGAGAGTTTCGTCGTGGAATTCGCGTGCGCGCTCAGGGTCTAGGCCGAGGTTGAATTGGTCCTCCCAGCGGAACTCGAAGCGGGCTTTGCTGAGCGCATTATCGCGGTATTGGGCGCCGGGGTGGCCCTTCGCCAAGTCGGCGGCGTGGGCGGCGAGTTTGTACGTGATCACGCCTTCCTTCACATCCTGCTTGTCCGGTAGGCCGAGGTGTTCTTTCGGGGTGACGTAGCAGAGCATCGCGCAGCCATACCATCCGATCATGGCGGCCCCGATGC